>JAJYOO010000083.1 GCA_021796155.1 Chloroflexota bacterium | reverse complement strand
ACACTCACTTAGCCGAATTGTTGCAGACCGTAAACAATATTAGTCATGATAACATCGGCGATTCAATGGTGCGTGCCGTTGTTATAAGAAGTGCGATGGGCCCAGTTGCTAAAGCTGAGACCAACGCAATATTGAGCAGAATAAGGGATTTCTCAAGAAAAGCTGATATCGGTTGGAAGATTTTCGAAAAACCGGTAATGCCAAATTCAAGTTTAACGGATACGCAGATATGGCAACTTATTGGAATAGTTGGCACATTATCGGAACTCAATTTCTGCTTCGAGAAAGTGGAGGAAGCTTCCTTCTTCACGTTCGAAAATTCTGCTCCCGTAAGATTTTATGTCAATGGAATATTTCATTATTTGGCAGCATTATTTTTGCTTGACATAAAGGGGAACAAAAAAAGCAACTTACCACGTCCAGGAACAGTCATAAAAGCACTTCATCCCATTGGTCTAGAAAAACTATTAGATCCCATTTACCAAGTTTTTGATTGCCCATTTGGAGCAGAACTGAACTATGGTCGTACTGTCCTGTCAATTAGAAATAAGCAGTTTGTCCATGGTTCGTTCTCACCTGAAAACATACAAAGGATTGTAAAGGACTCTTCCATCTTTGATCAAACTCAAAGAATACGATTCATGGAAAATCACTGGGACTTATATGATCGACTAATAATATTGCGACTTCAATTGATGTCAATAATAACGCTTCAGAATATTGATTTGGACGATTTTTCCCCATCCAAAATTTATCATTTCTAAGCATCTTATCATTGACAAAATTCACTCAAAGGTATCACATTCGAGCATTGCCCCTGAGAAAAATCGTCCGCTCTCGAGGGCAAATCGTTTAATATCATCGCCCGTGGATGAACCCATCGCCTGCGGATAAATCCACAGGCTAAGTGCGAAAGGACGATAAATCGTCCTGCATACCAGCCCCAACGGAGCTTGAGCATTTAGCACGCGACGTTTACGTCCGTGCGTTTTGAAATTGTCCCTGAGAGAAATCGTCCGCTCTCGGGGGGCAAATTACTCAGCCCCAAATTTCCTCCCAATAAATCATCCATTTTCTGCGAGGAAACAAGCGAATTCCTGCGAGGAAACGCGGTATTTCCTCGCAGAATGTTGAGGATTTCCTGCAAGGAAATGCAGGGGAATCACCCAACCACGTTTTGATCTTTATCCAATCCTCGCTTCTCGAGTCGCTTCAAGAAAAAGTAACTGGCAATGCCGATCAACACCATCGCGACCATAAAAGCCGGGTAGGCGATTTTCCAATTCGATGAGCCGGTCATCATGGACCATTCGGACATGCCGCCGATCCCCGCTAGAAGCGTGAGCGGCATGAAGATGGTCGTGATGAAGGTCAATCGTCTGACAGTTGCATTGGTCTCGTTGGCAAAGCGCGTCATCCGGTTGTTGATCATCGAGAGATACATCTCCACCAAACTGGTGACGATCTCACGGAAGGTCTCGGTCAGCTCGAAGGATTTGGCGAGATGGTCATAGATGTCGCGATACGGAAAGATGACTTTCTCCGAAATGAACGGGCAATCCTTGCGGCAAATCTTCACCAAAATTTCGCGTTCATGGAAAAGGCTCTTGCGAAGTGCCAATAGATCACGGCGCAGGTGAAGCAACGCTCCCGGATTGAAGCTGGATATATCCGCCAGAATTGATTCCTCCGCCGCGTCCAACTCGTCTTCGAGCGCTTCGATTGCCAAAAACTTTTGGTCCACGATCTGATCGAGAATAACGTGCATGAGGAAAGCCGGTCCCTGCCGGACGTTTTCAACATCAAGCTCAAGCATTCGTTCGATGTTGCCAAATGGACGTTCCCGGCTCACGACGTCCCCGCTGACGGTCACCAGAAAATTCTCGCCGATGAATAAATCCACCTCGTCAATCGTCAGATTCTTTTTTGAATAACTGAAGGTATTGAACAGGATGAACGTGTTGCGCGGGAAATCTTCGATCTTGGGGATTTGATTCTCGTCGGTGCAGTCCTCGATGGACAGCGGATGCAAGCCCAGCGGCTCGGTCAACGCTGAAAGCTCTTCCTTCAATACTGATAGATTCTCCCTCGATGGCCGGATGAAATCCAGCCATATAAATCCTCCGTCTTTGACAGCAGACAATGTCTCGGCAACAGTTGAAAGACTGACAACTTTCCCATCCCTTGTGACGTGATAGTAGCGCGATTCTGACATGTGACCTCCTTGCCTCAAGTAACTTGATTTTAACGCTGGCATTCACAAGAAGCATAGAGCAATGTCATTTTCTCCGCCCACTAAAATACATAAATTTAATAAATGTCATTGCGAAGCGGTGTTCTTCCGCTGCGGCAATCTCAACTAACACTCAAAGGAATATTACATGAGATTGCCACACTGAGAGGACGCAGTGCTTCGTCGGCCTATGGCATCCTCGCAACATCAACGCTATTATTGTCTCTTCATCGGCAGGTTCGATCCGCAATACGGACACGAAGCCGACTGAGTACCCGTCCATTTGACTTCATACGAGCGGATCGGTCCTCCACAACGTGGACAGACCGCGGGAAGCAGGTCAATCCGATGAGTTGGCGCAGCGGGCGCGGGAGCCATTGTCGGCGCGGCGGGAGGCGGAAATGGCATCGGTGGTGGAGGCGGATTTTGCGGCCACTGCGAAGCCGATCCACGGAAGACCGCCTCGAGGATCATGCTCAATCCAATCAGCAGTAAAATGCCCGGCCAAAAGTGTCCAAAGAAAAACAGGATACCGAGGCCGATCAACCAAATCGCACCGTGGAACGGACGCCACGGGCGCGCAAATCTTGGACCATATCTGTATCTGCCATATCTTCGCATATAGTCATCCTTGCCAATAAACTTTACTGATTACTTCTCAAATCCCATGTCATTCTGAGGGAGCGAAACGACCGAAGAATCCCGCCGCTTCGCGGCGAAGACCCTCCGCTGACCCTTCACTGCATTCAGGGCTTCGGCTCAGGGTGACATTTGAATTACATTATTATACGGCGACTCGTTTGCGGGGTTGCTCACTCATGCCTTGCGGCGATTTGCAAACCACAACAATCCCGCGCCGATGATAATCAAAATGCCGCCGTTGATCGCCCATTGAATTTGTCCAGTCATAAAACTGCCGGGCAGGATGTTGATGCCTTGCAGGAAGAAGATGATACCGGGCAAAAGACATAAGACACCAATAATGTTCAATACAATTTTCATTTCATCTCCGGTTCAAAATATCATTGCGTTAAGCGAAATGCAATGAAGTCGAAGCGCAATTTGATTCTAACTTGCCCTTCGACTGCACTCCCTGCGGTCGCTCCGCTCAGGGCGATGGGGATTGATTACTTCGCAGGCACCAATCGCCAAAACAAAAATCCAGCCAGCAACGCCAGCGCTGCGCCGAAATAAAATGGTGCGGACGCACCGAAGCCTGCCCACGAACCGACGCCTTGCCACAACACGCCCGCGATAACGGACGCAGGCAGTGCAGCGAGTCCGATGGCCGCGTTGTAGAGTCCGTAGGCGGTGCCGCGGCGTTCCGCGGGAACAAAGTCAGCGACCAATGCGCGGGCGACTCCATCCGACGCGGCGTAATAGATTCCGTATAGTCCGTATAAAACCCAAACGTGCCAGCCTGCATTGGATAAAGCAAGGCCGAGATAAACCAAACCGTATGCAATCCATCCGCCTATAATCAAGCGGCGGCGTCCGATTTTATCGGACCATGAGCCAAGCGGACCAGATAGCGCAGCATAGATGAAGTTGAACGTCATCAACATCAGCATGATCTGGACGACATCCAGCCCACGGTTCTGACCGAGAAGGATAATGAACGAATCGGATGAATTGCCCAGCGTGAATAGCACCACCACAAAAAGAAAAAGTTTGAAGCGAAGATCAAGACCTTCAAATGACGGCAAAGATGATGCGCGCTTCGTCTTCATCGGAACATCGTGCGCGCCGGCAATCAAAACGATCACGGCCAGGACAGCGGGAATGAAGCTGATGAGTACTGCAATCTGGAATGTATGCTGCGTCAGATCAAGGTCTGTCCTTTCGGTCAGCCAGACGATGAGTGCGGCCAGCCCGAGTCCAAGAAAGGCTCCGGCAGTATCGCCCGCGCGGTGAAAGCCAAAAGCCAGTCCGCGTTGTTTTTCGTCAATGCTATCGGCGACCAACGCATCGCGCGGCGCCGTGCGGATTCCTTTTCCAAGCCGATCCGAAAAGCGAACACCGAGTACCCATTCCCATGAAGTCGCGATAAAAAGAAATGGTTTGGAGATTGTCGAAAGCGCGTATCCCGCAACTGCCAGCCATTTGCGGCCGCCAAGTTTATCGGACAATGAACCCGCATAGACTTTCATCAGGCTGGCGGTTGTTTCGGCAATGCCGTCAATCAAACCGATAATGGCTGTGCCAACGCCAAGGACATTCGCGAGGAACAGCGGGACAAGATTGAAGATCATCTCCGACGAAATATCGGTGAAGAATGATGTAAGCGTGACCGCCCAAATGTTGCGCGGCAGGTTTTGGAGCGATGATTTGGTTTCCGTATTCTCCATGTTATCCTTTCAACAAAAGTAAAAGGTGATAACTAAAAAGTGAGAAGCCTGGTCACTTCTCACTTTGCAACTTCCACTTTCCTGCTATTTCATTCCTCGCCGCCTTCGCCGTCATCCGATGCGCCGGGCTGTTCGATTCGCAAGACCTCGCCATGATAATTAATGACCACTTTGAAGCCAAGCATTCCAAGATAGGCGCGTCCCTCTTCGGGAATGCCCTGCTGCATCAACGCATCGAACTGCTGATCCATGTTTTTGAGCTGATTTTCGATGGCGGCTTTCGTAAAGATATCTTCCTGGCCCAGCATCTTGGCCGTCTGTTCAGAGACGTAATCTTCGCTGCCTTTCATCATCTCCTGCATTTGAGACAGCACCTGACGATCCACTTGTTCTGCGGGAATGTGACGGCGAAAGCCCGCATCATCTATGACGTAAAACGGTTCCTCGCCAACTGCGGTTGTTTCGACTGCATGATCGTTCTCGTCCACGACGAGACCGGCAAATAAAGGTTGTCTTGGCATAATTTCCTTATGAGTTGACAGTCGCGTTTATCATGACTGTCAGCTTCTATGAACTCGATGAAACGATTTGGACATTTGTCCCCTCACCCGGTTTGTAGAGATATTGAACATCCACTGGGACAACAGGCGTAGTCCAACGATAAACGAATTTCGCGTCGGCTGGGAGGAGATTCACGCATCCGTGACTGCGCGGCTCGCCGTAATCGTTGTGCCAATATGTGCCGTGGAATGAGTCGCCGGTCCCGGTAAAGAACGAGACCCACGGTACGCCCGGCAGATCGTAGCCGCGTCCCGCGCCGGCCGCGCCGTCGTTTGTCATGTGGATGGTCGGGCCTTTGTGGAATGTTGCGAAATCGCCAAGCGGAGTCCGCGTGCCTTTGGCTCCACTGGAACAGCGCGCCGTCAAAACAGATTTCTCACCTTCAAATACAGTAACCGATTGCGTAGCGACATCCACGTAAATATGTTTATCAGATGCCGGGACATCCGTCGAAAGCGGGGACAATTCACTATCAGGCACGAGACGCATGTCTGTTGATTGAACATAAAGCGAATTATGGATTTCGCTGTCATAGATTTTGTACCAGATCGTTTTTTCGTAACGGTTGACAACGATGCCTGTCACCCAATGTGTCGTCGCATAATAGACTCGGTAGCCGCGATCCGACCACGTATTTGCATCCACGTGCGTATCACTGTATGGGACGGTGATCTCGCCGAGTTGTCCCGCCGCGGGAATATCGAAATTCGGTTCCTGATAGTTGGTCTCGACCGGCTGTAGAAAACCGGAATAGGCGTAACCTTTATCAATCTCGAACCAGATGTTGTTATACGGATTCGCTGAATCGCCTGTGGTTTGTCCAAGGACATTTACGACCTGATCGCGGTTGAACGTATAAAGCTGATTCGATTGATTAGACGGCTCGCTGTATAAACTAATTCCGCTCAACGTGGTGCGGACTTGCGTTACGGATTGGGCGAAGACGCGGTCGAGTCGCAATTCGGCGAGGAAGGCGCCAAGCAAACCGGCGCTTGAAAGTTTGAGAAAATCACGGCGAGAGAACGATAAGTTATTCATCGTGGCATGGATTGTATCTGATTTACAAATTTATGAAGATACAAGGATGGAGAATCTAATGGAACTCTTATTACATCTAAACAATCAAGCATCAGAAAGAATTCCTTCTTTTACTCCTCAAGAAAAACCTTTACTCGATCCAAAATTGCTTGAAAATCAACCTTCTCAAAATCCGTTGTATCCACTTCAACGACTTCACCGCCAATATCCAATACGGGAGACTCTTCCTTTGCAAGATTTGTCCGGAGTTGTTCGAGAACATTCTCATCGCCATGACCCGGATGCCGATTGCCGGTTTCAGTACGAGATTTAAATCTTTGGAAAAGCGCTTCGCTATCTGCATTACAAACTATTTGGATGCTTTCTGCCCTTTGTTCGTTTAAGAGCGCCCGAAATCTTGGATTAGACATTTCCGGATCAAAAGAATTATCAAAAATAATTGAATGTCTCACTGATAATTCGGCTTGGGCAAAATAAAACATCATATCAACACTTGCCCGGCCAAGCAATTGTGCCCATGGGCGGTCTGTCCAACCCGGTCGCTCGAATAACACTTCTCGGATGTCATCTTTGCTGACAATGGGCAACTTGATCTCTTGCGACAATCGTTTGGCAAGTGTTGATTTCCCCGCCGCAGGTCTACCCGTGACGATGATGAGCTTGGGATGCTGCACGTTCATAAAGAATTTGTGCTTACCTACTTCACAATTTCATCAAACAAACAACTGAATGTTACACAAGATTGCCACGTGGCGCCCAGGCGCCACTCGCAATGACATAAAACTTATTTCACAATCTCAACCAGTGTGCCTTTGGGCTGATATGCAAACTGATCACCTGGCGGGACGACCGGCGTTGTCCAGCGGAAAAGCCATTTGGCAGATGCAATGCTCAAGTTCACACATCCATGACTGTGCGGATGGCCGAAGTCGTTGTGCCAGAATGTCCCATGCAATGAAACGCCGGCTTCGTTGATATACATCACCCACGGCACGCCGGGCAGATCATAGCCATCGGATGCAAGATCGCCAGTCGCCATGTGACGCGTTGGACGCTTGTGATACGTCATAAAGGAGCCGGTCGGAGTTGTATACGTCCCATCGCTAAACTGCGCTCCGCTCGAAGCGCGCGTCACGAATACCGGGTTGTCATTTTCATAAGCAAACACAAGCTGGTTATCCAACTGTACCTGGATCCGCTTTTGGGCGTTAGGAACATTCGGTGAAATGGGAGCCAGCTCTTCGTCCGGAATGATGCGAAGATGTTGACCAAGCGCGTAATAACGTTTGTCCCATTTGTCGTCCAGCACTTGATACCAGATGTTTCCGTCTGTTGATTTGGTTGCAGACAAAATCCAATGCGTGGTTTCGTAATACATGCGATAGATCGCCAGCGAATTCGTGTCGGCATTTTCGTGCGCGTCCGTGAATGGGACAGTGACTTCGCCCAACACGCCATTTGTGGGAATGTTCATCGTCGGTGTGTTGAGAATCGTTCGCACCGGCTGGATCGTCCCGGAATAAGCAAAACCTTCATCCCCGATTTGATACCAGACGCGGTTATAAGCATTCACATCGTCGCTGATGGTGACATCCGTAATAGGCACGACCGAATCGCGCCAATATAATTTTACTGAATTAGCTTTGAAAGATGGTTTGTCGTAGATCCAGATCAAACGGGTTGTAACGCGCCCTTGTTGAGAACCAAAAAAATCCTGTGAAAATAATTTGAGCTGCGAATGCACCACTCCCGGCAAAGGTAAACTAAGAAGCCCCAATCCGCTCAATTTGAGAAAGTCGCGCCGTGAAAATCCGGCGTTATTTGTTTTCATCCTTTATGTCAATAATGGATGTTTACCAATGTCCCGACCGACGCCCAGTTGTACAACCATTCCGAGTCGGGGATGCTCAAATTCACGCAGCCATGACTCATCGGCGTGCCGAAATTGTGATGCCAGTATGTTCCATGCAAGCCATAGCCTTGATAAAAATACATCGTGTATGGAACATTCGGCAGATAATAACCGGGGCCTGCCATATCGGTATAACGCAGCTTGACATAAATGTGATATTGCCCGGTCACGGTCGGGTATTGCCATGTGCCGGTCGAGACGAGGAATGAATTCACAACTG
>JAJYOO010000082.1 GCA_021796155.1 Chloroflexota bacterium | reverse complement strand
CAATCGGAGTCGTGAGCGGGCCTTTGATCCCCACCAGAAATTCCTTGAAGGCCTCGGTGGTTTCGTCGGGCAGCCATGAGTTGAAAAGCTTGAAGGCCTTCTCGCCTGCGTAAACTTCCATCCAGTGAACTTTGCGTTTGCCGCCATAGGCTTTTTCGACTGCCGCGTCGAACACGCGCACCGAAGCGCGCCAGATATCGCGGCCCGTGCCGTCGCCTTCGACGAACGGAAGGATTGGATGATCCGGAACCTGAAGTTTGCCGTTCTTGATGCTGATCTTCGCCCCGCCCGCCGGGACTTTGACGTTTGTATATGCCATAAGACGCTCCTTGCGAAAGATGCGCGGATTATAACTGGGGGCTTTTCGGCTTCCAAGTGACGATTGTCCTTTTCTTATATGTCATTGCGAGTGGCGCCAAGCCGAAGATCCCGCACACGCGGGGGCGCCGCGAAGCAATCCCCTGTTTTTGCGAGGATTGTTTCAGACCCCGCCCTCACGATGACGTTGATTCGCCCTTGACAGAATCCCTCACCTGCATAGAATCAGCCCGAAATGAGAAACCGCTTCTTACATGATCCTTCGGCCTCGCTCAGGACGGGCCTGTTATCTGCTCCCGCCAAATCAGCTTTTTCTTTTCCCTTTCAGAGAGTCGCTTTCAGCGGCTCTCTTTTTTGTCTGTTCGAGGCTGCGTCGCACTGTGTTTGACGGGACTTGCCTCTCCTTGAAATTTATCTGTTTAGCGGATTGGTTGACTCTGTCAGGTGCGACGCAGGCACTTGACACTTGGAACTTGACACATGCTTAAACTTCCCGGCTTAATTGACCCTCACGTCCACGTCCGCGAACCCGGACAAATTCACAAAGAAGATTGGGACACCGCGACCCAAGCCGCCCTCGCGGGCGGATTCACGATGATCTTGGCAATGCCAAATACGAAACCGCCGATATTCGATAATTCGACATTCGATGCAGCGATCAGTGCTGCGAGAGAAAAAGCGCATTGCGACTACGCCCAATTCGTCGGCGCGGGACCGGATAATGCAGAGATCGCTCCATCGCTGGCGCATAAAGCTGCGGGGCTGAAAATGTACCTTGACTCAACTTTTGGCGAGTTGCGTCTCGATGACATGACGTTATGGATGCCGCACTTTGAAAAATATCCGAAGCAGTATCCAATCGTGGTTCACGCGGAAAGTCGAAGCATGGCCGCCGCGATCTTATTCGCCGCAATTTATGATCGGCCTATTCACATCGCGCACGTTTCATTGAAAGAGGAAATTTTATTAATCAAAGCCGCGAAAGAACGCGGAATAAAAGTAACGTGCGAAGTTTGTCCGCATCATTTGTTTCTCTCTGAGGGCGGCATTCCCTTATCCCCTACTCCCTCTTCCCTTCAAGGGATAAGGGAAAAAGGAAAAGGGGGGCGTTCAGAAGTCCGCCCGCGCCTCGCCGCACAAGAAGATGTTGACGCGTTATGGCAAAACCTCGATGTCATTGATTGCTTCGCCACCGATCACGCGCCGCATACGTTGGAAGAAAAAGATTCAGAGACTCCTCCGCCAGGTTTTCCAGGACTCGAAACTGCGTTACCATTGTTGTTGACAGCAGTTGACGATGGACGATTGACAGTGGACGATATTGTTCAAAAGATGTATACGAATCCAAGAAAGATTTTCCATCTTCCCGATCAACCCGAAACATGGATCGAAGTAGATGAGAATGCCGAATACGAAATCAAAGCCGAGAATCAATTCACGCGCTGCGGCTGGACTCCTTTCGAAGGCTGGAAGGTGAAAGGACGCGTGATACGCGTCGTTTTGCGTGGGCGTGATGCCTTCAAAGATGGCAAAGTGCTGGCGGAAAAAGGTTTTGGAAAGAATGTGAGAGAATAATGGCATGTTGTATAATGTAAGCAGAGTCAAGGAGAAAGAATGTATACCCCTTCCTATCAGGTAAATGTAGAAAAGAAAGATGTGATCGTGCGTTTTCGACGCGATATGATTGACGAAACCACACTAGGATTATTTTTAGATTATCTCGAACTAGAGTCCATCCGCAAACGCAGTAAGTTGACCGAGAAACAAGCCACAGAACTTGCAAAGGAAATTGATGCGGCGGTATGGAAAAAACTCAAACCAGTTTATCTTGAGAAATAATCATGGCGCAGGTTGTAGTAGATACGAACATTCTGTTCTCGGCGCTTGCCAGCGCGGAATCTTCTTTTGCAAAAGCCATGCTGCGCTCTGAGAATGAGTTCTTCGTATGCGAAACAACCCTCGTTGAGATTTTTGATCGCAAAGAAAAACTAATCAAAGTCTCCCATCTTTCATCCGAGGATGTGACGCGGCTGTATCGCATCTTGGTCAAGCGAGTTCAGATTTATCGGGAAGATTTGATTTCAGTAGAGAATTGGAAAGCTGCGTACGAGTTTTGCCGTGATGTTGACGAAACCGATACGCCCCACGTCGCGCTTGCACTCGAATTGGACGCGTATCTTTGGACAGGCGATAAGCGATTGAAAGAAGGCTTGCAAGAGAAAGGATTCAAGAATTTCTTTGTTCCCAATCCTACCCGTTAGCATAAACTTCCGAAGTCTTGAAGACTTCGGAAGTTTTGTAAGAACGCGCGTCGTTTTGCGTAGAGTGTGCATCGCACCGTGTTTAACGAAAGGAATCACCCAATGAACTTTAACCACTTAAACGGATTCGCCTATCCCAAAGGTGCGACGCATATCATCCCCTTTGGGGACTCGCGCGGCAAAGTGCTGGCGGAAAAAGGCTTTGGAAAGAATGTGAGAGGATAGAATGATCTTAGGCAAACAAAAGCAAATCATGATTCTTAAACAAGTTATCATAACATTCATGGCAGCATGTACGGCAATTTATTTCGGCGGCACTTTTCTAGCGGCAATGGATGATTATCTATCGCGTATTTTTAATTTAGGAACATTTATGAGTAATGCGCTCATTAGCTTTTTTCTCTTTCTTTTTGTTTCCTTATCATCATGGGTTTTGTTCTCTGAATTCCTTCCCAGAAACTGGATACTTGCTAGTCTTATCGGGGCTTTACTAGCAGGTTTATTACCAAGCATTAGAAGCATACTCTTTGTTGGGAAATCCCCTGCAATGTCATTTTATTTGACATTCTTGGATTCGATTGTTTTAGTTGGTTTTATAGGAACTATTCCTCAATGGTGGCTTCTAAACAAAAACTCAGTAGCAAAAAGCTATTACTGGTTACTTGTGAATGGCATCGGCTGGGGAATTATCAGTTTATTTTCGAATCTATATCTAACGCTTTCCAATGATTTGCTAGGAAAAACGTGGTGGACAATATTTTTCAATCTTTTCCCTTCGGTTGATCTCAATAGACTATTGGATATTTTAGAAATTTGCGCTTTTATCCCTTTAGGAATTGGAATGGGATTATTTTTCACAAGAAACTTAATGAATAAGCCAAAGGATAATATCAATACTAATAAAACAGAATCCACCTCACCCGTCGCGAGACATCGCCCCCTTGCGGGGGTCCGAGCAGAGAAAGAATGAAGCGAAAGAGAGATTAGATAATAGAGAATAGATAATCGTCTGGATCAAGTCCGATTTCCGAATACCGAATCACGAATATCGAATATCGAGCAACAACTATCGAACTACAAAACTATCAAACTATCTAACTACCAAACTAGGAGACTAAACATGCCCACACCATCTTCATCCCAACACCTGCCGTTCGGCGAGAACAAGCAAGCCGATTGGTACGGCAAAGACATTATTTCCGTCAAGCAGTTCAAGCGCGAAGATTTGGAATATGTCTTCGGCGTGGCGCACGAAATGCGCGGCATGGTCGAGCGCATCGGCACGTTCGACCTGCTCAAAGGAAAAATCCTTGCCAATCTTTTTTATGAACCATCCACGCGCACATCGTCGTCGTTCACTGCCGCGATGGAACGACTCGGCGGCTCGGTCATCCCGATCAACGAAGTGAAATATTCGTCTGTGTCGAAAGGCGAGAGCCTGCCCGATACAGTTCGCACGCTCGAATGTTATGCGGACGTGATCGTGCTTCGTCATCCCGAAACCGGCTCGGCGGCGATTGCGGCAAAAGCCGCGCGCAAACCGGTTATCAACGCGGGCGATGGCACGGGCGAACATCCCACGCAGGCTTTGCTCGACACGTTCACCATCATGGAAGAAATTGGTCGGCTCGATAACCTCACCGTCACGATGCTCGGCGATTTGAAATACGGACGCACCGTCCATTCGCTGGCGCGTCTGCTTTCGCAATTCAATGGCATCAAGTTGAATTATGTCTCGCCTGACATTTTGAAGATGCCGAAGGAAGTGATGGATGAAGTCGCCGAGAAAAAAGTTCCGCAAGCCGAGTTCTCGTCGCTTGAAAAAGTGTTGCCCGAAACCGATGTTCTGTACGTAACGCGCGTCCAAAAGGAAAGATTTGAAGATCCCGCCGATTATGAAAAGGTCAAGGGTGCGTACGTGATTGATCCCGCCATCATGAAGTCCGCCAAAAAAGAAATGGCGGTTATGCATCCGCTGCCGCGCGTCGGCGAGATCAGCCCCGACTTCGATGACGACCCACGCGCCGCGTATTTCCGTCAGATGGAATATGGCTTGTATGTGAGAATGGCATTGCTGGCGATGGTTTTAGGAAAAGCGTAAGTTCACAAGCCTGCCCTGAGCTTGTCGAAGGGTTGAAAGGTTGGCAGGTTTGAACGTTCAAACTTTCCAACCTTCAAACCTTCTAACATAAAGATATGGAATCCTTCTTCTCTTTTCTTGAACGACGAGTGGACGATTCATCGTCTTTACTTTGCGTTGGACTCGACCCGCACATTCCCGATCTCATAGGGGCGGATGGTCATTCGCCCACCGCCGCGTCTGCCCTCGACTTTTGCTTGAATCTTGTTAAACAGACTGCGCCTTACGCCGCGGCTTTCAAACCCAACGCGGCATTCTTCGAAGTCTTTGGTGCGGACGGCTGGGCTGCGCTCAAGCAAGTCATTGATGCAATTCACGAAGAATCGAATCGACTCGGCTCGAAGATTCCGATCATCCTCGATGCAAAGCGCGGCGACATTGCATCCACCGCAGAAGCCTATGCAAAATCCGCGTTCGAGAATCTCGGTGTGGATTGCATTACACTGAGTCCATATCTTGGAAAAGATTCGATTGAGCCATTCATCAAGAATCAGGAAAAGGGCGTATTCCTTTTATGCAAGACTTCCAATCCTGGTTCGGGTGATTTGCAAGACTTGACCGTGGACCGTGGACGGTGGATGGATGAAACAAAACAGTCAACGGTCAACGGTCAACGGTCTATGCCGCTATATGAATATGTTGCTCATCTCGCTCAACAATGGAATACCAAAAATAATATCGGTCTCGTCGTCGGCGCAACGCACACCGACGCGATGAAACGCGTTCGCGCCGCCGCGCCGGACTTGTGGTTCCTCGTCCCCGGAGTTGGAACTCAAGGCGGAGATTTGGAATCGGCAATGAGAGCAGGCTTAGGTCAAGATGGACGCGGGATGTTGATCAATGTTTCGCGTTCGATTGCTCGCGCCGACAATCCAAAGCGTGCCGCGGCGGAGATGCGAGATCAGATACTCGAAATTCGATCTTCGATGTTCGGCAAACGTTAATCGAAAAGGAGATTTTATGAACGACGAGGCACGAATATCGAATGCCGAATTATCCAAGCTCGCCGACGATCTGCTGTCCGCAAGCTGCATCAAATTCGGCAGCTTCACTTTGAAGTCCGGATTGCAATCGCCAATCTATATTGACTTGCGCCAGATCATTTCGTATCCAAAACTGCTTGAACAAATTGGCGCGGCGTATTTACCATTACTCAAAGATTTGAAATTTGATCGCATCGCCGGTTTGCCTTACGCGGCAATTCCGATTGCAACCGCGATTTCACTGCAAGGCAATTACCCGATGATCTATCCGCGCAAGGAAGTAAAGGCTTACGGCACGAAAGCCGAGATCGAAGGCGAATATCACGCGGGCGAGATAGTCGTTGTCATTGACGATCTCGCCACCACTGGCGGAAGCAAATTCGAAGCCATTGAAAAATTAACCGGCGCAGGTTTGGTTGTAAAAGATGTTGTTGTTTTAGTTGATCGTCAATCCGGCGCAAAAGAATCATTGGAGCAAGCAGGCTTCCATCTTCACGCGGTGTTGACCATCACGCAGTTATTGAATTATTGGGAAAAGATGGGTAAAGTGGAAGAAGCTAAAATCGTGGAGACGAAGAAATTTTTGAAACAAGGCAAATAGCGAGGAAGCAGCGAGATGCTCTTGCACCGGCGGGGTGTAATATGCGCCAGCCGCAAAGACGACCAACACAGGTACGGCAAGAATGCCGGACACTCTTTGAGAAAAAACAGCCGCCGCGTTCAATGGGCGCGGCTGGTTGTTTATAAAGCTGGATGTTTCTATAAGCGGGTGATGCTTTGTTTCTCCGATCTCCAAGTGTATAATCAAGCCATCGCGTTTCCCACCCAAGGAGGCATTTATGGCTTTCAACCTTGTCCGTTATTCTCAGCGAGACCCGCAATGGAAGAACAACAAGATCGGCGGCGGGCCGGATACCATCGGCTATATTGGCTGCGCGCTCACCAGCGCCGCGATGCTCGTCAGCGGCTGGGGATTTGAAGAAACGCCAGACACCCTCAACAAAAAACTTACAGCCATCGGCGGGTTCATGGACGAAGCCATCGTCTGGTCCAAAGTCAGTTCCATTCATCCGCAAATTCAAAGCACCGGCCTGACGATTTGCCAGAACAGCGCCGCGCCGCTTTCGCAGATTGACGACTCCCTCGCCGCCGGACAACCGGTCGTCGTCGAGGTGGATTATTCGCCCGATGCCGGGCTGCAAACGCATTGGGTTTTGGTTTACGCCAAACAAGGCAGCGATTACTTGATTCAAGATCCGTGGCCGAATCCGCCGGAGACGAATCAAGTCACGCTGATGTCGCGCTTCAGCCAGGGACAACCGCTTCAACGCGCGATCAAAGCCGTGGCGTGGTATGTTTGCACTGCCTCCGGGACTCCGACTCCTTCTTCGACGCCGGGCGGCTCCACCACGACAACGCCACCTGCGCCTCCACCTGTTCAAACCGATCTTGTTGTCGTTGTCGCAGCCAGCGCAACCGCCGGACTCCGTCTGCATACACAAGCCTCCGCTGATTCGCCTGCCGACTTCGCGGAAATGCCGGGCACGCAGTTGAATGTGATCGAAGATAAAAATGGCGCGCTGGCAAAGATCGGCGTCAACAATCAATGGATTTATGTGCGCGACCCGAATGGCAATCAGGGGTACGTGGCGGCCTGGTACGTGGAAAAATCCAACGTTGCCGCGCCCCCGCCCGAACCGGGGCCGGCTCCCACGCCTTCGACCCCTCCCGCGCCGACAACGCCCCCGCCATCGTCCGCGCCGCAAAAATTCCAAGTCATCGTTTCGACGACTCTGGCGCCCGGAGGACTGCGTCTGCGAAAAGTTCCTTCGCTGGGCGGTGCATTGGTTGCTGTCGAACATCCCGGCGCGGCGCTTACGGTGATCGAACCCTCCAATTCAGCGCTGCCGAAAATCGGTGTGTCCGGGCAATGGATCGCCGTGCGCGATGACAATGGACTGAGAGGCTACGTTGCCGCTCAATACGTGCAACTGAGTCAATGACACGCATTGCTCGAACCGCTTTGATTTTCTGGGCCGCGATCACCGCACTGGTCGCGGCCAGTCTATTGATTATTTATCTGCGTTGGGGCATTGCGGGATTCAGCATTTTCATCCAGCAATGGCCGCTGACGGATTTGCCGATTGTGCTGGTGTCCGCTGCGTTGACGTGGCTGTTGGCCGGATTTTTGTTGTATCGCTTAGCGAATGAAAAAATCAATTCGTCCAACGCGCTGACCTTTGCCGGATTCTTCCTGATTGCGTTCGTCTATTTGAATGTTCTGAGCGAAAGATTCCGTTACGGCGATTATCAATATTATCTTCAAGCCGCAAACAATTTGCTTCAACACAAGCCGTTGCCCAGCACTTATTTCTATTTGCCTTTGTGGGCCACCTTGCTCGAACCGATCGCGCCGCTCGGCGATGCAGGAATGCTATTGATCTTATGGCTGGTCAATATTCTTTCGCTGTTCCTGTTTTATTTTTTGCTGCATCGCCTGCTTGAAACATACGGCTTCTCGATTCGGCTCGCCGCCATCGCCGCGACACTTTTTATTCTGGTCAATACGCCGCTCCTGCGGACGCTGGATTACGTGCAGGTCAATTTGCTGGTCATCAATTTTATTTTTCTGAGTCTTCTGCTTTATCCGAAGTATTCATTTCTTTCGGCATTATCA
>JAJYOO010000081.1 GCA_021796155.1 Chloroflexota bacterium | reverse complement strand
CAGACAATCGCCGTCAAAAAAGAATGGGTAAATTATCGCTGGTTGAATAGTGACATGTGGCAGAATGAATCTATGAAAGTTGGGTCATTCCGCTTTTGTTACAGGCTTGCGCCAGTGAGTTCATCCGTTGAGCGGACACGCTCAACAGAAAGAAGAATCCATGAGTAAATATGTACGATATGGCGATGAGTGGCGCAAGGAAGTTATGAAAAATCCAAAAAGACTTATTGTCGAAATGTTGCGAAACGTGGCATTAGAGCGTGATAAATTGTACGCCGCCCAACAAGGCGTCCACCCGACTTTGCTAGAGGAGAGCATTGAGGTATCTTGCCCGCAATGTTTAGAAAAATTCAGAATTGGGTTGCCAGACTCGCAAAGCAGGTAACGCAAGCCGTTGGGTGCTGCATGGCTAATCAGGTCACTTTCGAGCAATGGAAAAAACAAAACCCGGAGCGGTGTAACGATTGGGAAACTTGTCTCAATTGTCACGGTATGGGTCACGATGAAGTTGATGATAGTGTTTGTATTTACTGCAAGGGTGAAGGCGCTAGGAATAAAGCATATGGTTATTTTGTGGCAGACCTTATCGCGGACTTGGCGCGTTTGAAACGATGGACGCACCCAACACACACTGCACTGGACGCTTCGCCACAAGGCGCATCCATGCAAAGGCTCTCAGGCTTGCGCCGGTGAGTTCATCCGTTGGCGAGCGGAGCAGTATCTATTTTTGGTTAAAATTGGTACTCAAGAAACCTTGACAAATCTATTTGATTACGGTATACTGTTTTCATGCTAGACAATACGGTTTAGCAATCAAAAAAACAGGAGATATGAGATGGAAAAAACACTAGCAGTCAAGTTCGTAGGCGACGAGGATCACACCAGCGGTTTACAGCAAATCCCATTCGACTATCATTATATGGGAGAAACCGACAACGGCAGCGAGTACGGATTCAGGTTCAACGATGAGGAAACCACTGAGTTCAACCAAGCCGAGATTGAACGCATCGAAAGCGCGCTGGACGGCATGGCCGATGTTGAGAGTTATCAGTGGCTCTAAAAAAAACGCACGGTGGTTCACGAAAAGGAGCGGGTCGCAAGCCCGCTCCCGAACCGTTCTTCATCAAAAAATTTCGCGCATCTGAAACAGAGCGCATTGAGTTTATGTCTCTGCTCACAGGTGACGCACGAGAAGATTTTGTTTTGGTCTTGCGTTCATTGCGTGGTTCGGACGGGAAAACCACCCGCCGCACACGCTGACCGTTAGCCTGCCCCTTGCTCAATGGAGTAGAAAGGTAAAGAATGTCATTCGCTATTTTGGGTTATTCCCTAATCTCACTTCCGTTCGCTGGTTTGTTTATCTTTGCGTTGAAAACGATTGGCTGGAAAGGTACACTCTTTGTTTTTGGGCTTACCGCTGGCATTGTTGCAATCGTGGCGGTGGGTGCTTATTTCTTGTATCTCGCTGGTATCGTTCAGGCAGGCTAACAAAGCGTGCAATTGACGCCGCGCCTGCGGAGTCACAATCGGACAAGTTATAAAGGCGCGGCGCAATTAACGCAAAACCGTTGGGTGCTGTATGGCTAATCAGGTCACTTTCGAGCAATGGAAAAAACAAAACCCGGAGCGGTGTAACGATTGGGAAACTTGTCTCAATTGTCACGGTATGGGTCACGATGAAGTTGATGATAGTGTTTGTATGTACTGCAAGGGTGAAGGCGCTAGGAATAAAGCATATGGTTATTTTGTGGCAGACCTTATCGCGGACTTGGCGCGTTTGAAACGATGGACGCACCCAACACACACTGCACTGGACGCTTTGCCACAAGGCGCATCCATGCAAAGGCTCTCAGGCTTGCGCCAGTGAGTTCATTCGTTAGCCCGCTCGGAGTAAACGATGAATCAAGACGAGTTAGTCAACCGCCTGCAAAAAGCAAGTGATCTACAAGAAGAATTAGCCAGCATGTCTAATGATAAATTGGCCGATTTGCTCTTGGAAGTTTGGGCAGATATGGAACTTTTCACTTACAACAGTGAACTACTAGATGTTATTATCCAAAGGATGAGAAGCGGGCTAACTACGGGTGTAGTGGATGGGGCTAAACGTTGCCCTGAATGTGATAGTGAAATCATTGTGTGTATAATGGGTCATTGTTGTGGCGAAGTTACGCCCCGCCAGTAATGTTCACCGTTGACAAGACCCGCGCAAAGGAGTTGCGATGTATACGATAGGTAATCCAGAAAAACCAAAACGCGATAAAGAATTACTTGAATCCATTATGAATTTATGCAGTGTCCTTGATGAAATTGCATATCAGGCGGAGTTTTCGCGTTACAATAATTTACGAAAGGCGATTGACCGATTGTATAATGCCGCCGAACAATGTTTGCACACCGACGCGCCTTCGGCTCTGCCAAGTGTGGTCGAATCTCAAAACACGGCGGGCGGGTGAAACTCGCCGTTAGCCGCAAGGAGAAAAATATGAAAGACGTTGTAGAGTTTTTTGAGATTTTGTTTTTTGCTCAAGGGGGAGGAGTTGGTTTTATAAAAGTAACTCGCGCTAAATATTTTCCTGATGGTCGTTTTGATGATTTCACCCGCGAGAAAATCTATCGTAATGTCAGCCAACATTCTGTGCGCCGCGTTGTAGAGCGGCTAACCCAGCGTCGAGCGGACAGCGGGGATTCTCCCGCTTTACTGGCTTTATCTTCTCCCGAAGTTTTATCTGCTTCGGAAGGCGAGTGACAGCCCGCCCGCTGTCCGCCACCCGTCCGTAGAAATCACTTGACACGCTGTTCAAAAAGTGTTAAATTTGTTGCATAGAACATAAGAGCACTGCAAACCCACTCGTCGATGACTCGTGTCATCGACATGGACGATAGCGGCAGGAAGCCGCTTCGTCCGAGTAGCGGGTAAATTCGGAGATAAGCGCCCGACATCAATTTGATGTCGGGCGCTTTTTGTTTGTCAATACAAAAAAAGGAGATTCAAAATGACTGCATCAATTTTAGCTGGGTTCGTTGGCGTGCTTTTGGCTTTGCTTTTGAGCTATGTGCCGAAGTTCGGGCCATGGTTCAATGCGCAGCCTTCGGAGACCAAAGTCATGATCAATGGCGGTTTGCTGGTGGTCGTGTCCGCTGGTTCGTTCGGATTGGCGTGCGCTGGATGGGCAACTTCTCTGCATCTGGCTTTGACCTGCGATCAACCAGGCTTGATTACCTTGCTCAGTGCGCTGCTTACGGCATTGATCAGCAATCAATCTGCATATATGGCTTTTGTGAAACCGTTCCCGCGCAATAATCCCGCTCAATAGGGTGGTGTGCCTGAGTTTATGTCCGACGCGGCTTTGAATTTACTGTTGCAGATCCCGCTGGCCGGAGTTGTAGTTTTCGTGGTGGTTGTGTTTCTGAATCATCTCGATAAATCCAGTGTCCGACAGGATCAGGCACAACAACGCATGATTATGTTCCTGACTGAGCAGGAAGCGAGCAATCGAGAATTTTTGAAAGAGCAACGTGAGGCAAATGCAATTACTCTCGATAACTTTGGCAAAAGGATCGAAGCAATGTCGGGTGAGGTATCACGGTTAAATGGCGTTTTATCTGCTCATGACGCGCGAAGCCAGGAAAGAAATAAAGGACGATGAAACTTTTTGAGTTAATCAACCGCGCGATATATGGAGCGCCAGCACGCCAGCATTCGCTGAACGATAAGTTGTCCGCGGGTATTAGTTTTGGTGTTATGAGCCAGCCTGTGTTTTATCAGATCGATAAGACGCGGGTGTGGGGCATCGATATTTCGGGCGATTACGATGGCGTGGTCGATTGTAAAAAACTGAAAGCCGCGGGTGCGAGTTTCATCATTATCAAATGTTCGAATGGATCATTGCCGACAAAGCTCTATAAAGAAAATTGTGACGCGGCGAGGAAAGTGGGCTTGATCGTCGGCGCGTACCATTGGCTTTATCGCGCGGATAATGTTCCAATTGGAAGCCAGGTCAAAGCGGTTATGTCCGCTACCGGTGGGCGCGAACCGGATTTTTATATGGTTGATTTCGAGTGGACGAGTTGGTTCGGAAAGGCAAGTAATCCGGTGACGCGCGACCTGTGGGGAATGTTGAAAGGCCTTGAAATCATAACGAAAAAACCGATCACGATCTATTCCGCGCTGGGTTATCTTAATGAATTTTTCAGCGGCGGTCCCGAATTTCTTCCGTATTCACTGGCGATCGCTCAATACCAGGTAACGCAACCGAGCGCGGTCAAGCCGTGGGGCACGTCCTGGGCGTTCTGGCAGGCCGCGGACAATGCGGACGGTTCGCAATTGGGCGTGACAGAAAGCAAGGCTGAAGACCTTGATTACTGGCACAGCACGCTGGATGATTTACATGCGTTTCTTGATCTGGACGCGCCAGTGGTTACGCCACCCGCTCCAACAGAGATTACACACGGAGGAACGATGAAAGGTGTCGCAAATTTAGTGACGAATGTCAAACCGACAGCCGGAGGCGCTGCAATTGATGTATTGCAACCCGGCGAGGTGGTTTATGGCGATCAAGGTTCAACCGATCTGATCAACATCACGCGCATTTATAAAGCGGATGGAGCGACGGTTCGGAAAGAATTATCAACTCTCTGCAAGGCATGGCTGGCGAACCTAACTCTGAGCAATGTAGCTGAACCAATTACGCCGCCAGTCACGCCGCCAGTCACACCGCCGTCTGTCGCTCCGACAATCACGCACACGATTGACGTAAACAGCGATGGAAGCCTGATCATTGATGGCAAACCTTACGCGTAAATTGTCCATCTTTTCAGATGGCTCAATAAAGATCAGTCCAGTCACCACCGCAACGCGGCTGATAGATTTTCCGTTGTCAGACGCCGCAGATATGGCCTCCACTTTTTGCATCGCACAGTGTTATCAGATTCCGGCTGGCGGACCGACGAGGCCGGGATTGAATTATGGCGCAGGAATGAGCCATCGGATTTTTATTGGCAAGGCAGAAATGGATTTGATCCTGCGCCTGAATGAGATGCGCGATTGGAGCGACCCGAAGGCGGCGTGGATGTGCAGTGATTGGAATAACGGACTCACGCCGCGTTTGTACTCATTTCTCGAAGGCGAAGGAAATCAAAATGCGACCGGCCTGAACTGGCCGGTAATGTATTTTCCTTCAGGGTATCCATATATCAATAATGCAATTATTTTGGATCGGAAATTCGGGCTGGCGAGACCAATGGGAATTCCGAAGTCCAATAATTATGATGACATACAAATAGGCGATCCGCGTGTGATGCTGGCAACGTGTTACTGGCGCAAGGGCGATTCGCTTGCTTATGGTTTAGCGCCGATTACTTTTCCGAATGTCGGCGTTTTACAAAAGAAGATATGGATTCCTTTCTTTGATGTCGGATCAAATTGGACATGGAAGACGAAGGGCGGCGAGGAAGCCTGGTTCGAGGAAAGGTGGCTGGCGTAGATATGCCGATCCAAAAGCCGAACTATCAGCTTGACGAAAGTTATCAACAATTGGCTCTCGAACTCGATCTGCCTGAGATCGAGTTCGAGAGCGTGACTCCTGACGAAGCGCGCCGCCGCTCCGAGGTGGCGCGTTCGGCTTTATTGAAGTTGAAAGGCACGCAGGAACAGCCCGGCTGGTTCGCTCTGTATGAACGATTGCTCGATGGCGGCTGGCCGTGGCGCCAAGCCGCATACATCGCCTGGGCGTCGGTTCCGAAGGAAGGCCGCAAGCCTGAGACGCAGGAAGAACTCGCAAAGCAATACTTGAATCTGACTAGCGATCGCGTGATCTCCACCTGGCGCAGACGCAACCCGGCCATTGACGAAATGATCGCATTGCTTCAATCAGCGGATATTTGGGAACACCGAGCGGAGGTGTTTGCGGCGTTGATCGAGGTTGCCACGCAGAAGGATTATAAGGGTCACAACGACCGCAAGTTGTTCCTTGAATTGGTTGGCGATTACATCCCCGCATCGAAACTGGAAGCGATCCTGCGGGGCAGGGCTGGCGGAGGTGATATTGACACCGATGACGAGGATCTTGTCATCAACATTGAGAAGGCCGCAAAGAAGATTGAAGGCAATTTACCGAAGAAGAAAAATGAGGAGCCTGAATAATGCTGACTCGTCCTTCTTCGCGTTATACGCCTTCGCAAGCCATCGAGAACCGCGCGCTTCGCAAAGACGCCAGAACGAATTTTCTATCCTTCTGTCAATACGTTGATAAATATTTCGAGGCTGCGCCACACATTCAATTGCTGGCTTCCAAACTGCAGCAAGTGGCTCTTTATATTTTGAGCGGCGGGGAAAAGGGCATCGGTCGTTTGATGATCCTGATGCCGCCGCGACACGGCAAGAGCCAATTATGTTCGCAATTATTCCCCGCGTTTCTGTTGGGCATTGATCCCGATTGCCGCATCATCCTGGCATCGTATGGCGCTGACCTGGCGGCCAAGAACAGCCGCACCGTGCGCGATATGGTGGATGGTGAATATTATCAGGCGCTGTTTGGCCGCACATCATCGGCGCACAAGGCCGAGCCGATTATGGTGAGCGCGGACAGCCGAAGCGCGAGTGAGTGGGACCTGGCGCAACCGCATCGAGGAGGGGTCAAGGCCGCAGGCGTGGGCGGCGGTATCACCGGTTTGGGCGCCAACCTTTTCGTTTTGGATGATCCGTTCAAGAACCGGGAAGAAGCGGAAAGCGAAAATCAACGCGAGCTGGTGGACGGTTGGTGGAAGTCGTCGGCGCGGACTCGTCTGCAGCCGAACGGAGCCATAATTGTTTTTCACACACGCTGGCATCCTGACGATCAGGCTGGGAAGCTGATCCAGAGAATGGTCAACGAACCAGAAGCGGATCAATACGAGATCGTGAGCCTGCCCGCTTTGGCGCTGGATGAATATCCGGCTGACGAGGCTGAACAGCGCAAGAAAATGCGCGACGGCGTTTTCATGCCGCTCGCAGATCCGCTTGGACGCGCACCGGGCGAGGCTCTATGGCCCACGCATTACAGCGGGGATTATTTGTTGTCAACGCGTGCGGATGTGGGTTTGTATGATTTCGAAGCGTTGTATCAGCAATCGCCCTTCCTGATGGAGGGCAATATGTTCAAGCGCGACTGGTTCACGGTTGTGGACAAGGGACCCGAAGCGGCTTATGCGCGCGTGCGCGCATGGGACAAAGCCGCAACATCGGGCGGCGGCGCCCGGAGCGCAAGTGTGTTGATGAGCTGGGGTTTGGACGATTACGTTTATATCGAGCATGTCAGCGCCGAACAAATGTCGTCGGCGGAACGCGATGAACGCATGGTGGCGCTGGGTTTGGAAGATTACAGCAATTATGGCCCGTTCGTTATTTTGCATCCGCAAGACCCAGGCAGCGCCGGATTGGACAGCGCGCGGGCGTCGAATGACCTGTTGGCGAATGCGGGGTTGATCGGCGACTTCGAGCCGGTGACAGGCGACAAGGTGACGAATGCCGGTCCGCTGGCGACAAAGGCCAAGGGCGGACGCGTGAGACTTGTACGCGGCGCATGGAATGACCGCTTTCTGGACGAGGCGGCCAGCTTCCCGAAGGGACGCTTCAAAGACCAGATCGACGCGGGAAGCACTGCATATAACTATCTGCGCGAAGTAGTTGAGCAATTGAAAACCGAGGAAGCGTACGGAGATACATTGGTTTATGAGGAGCGGGTGAATATTTCACCCGTATAGGCATGGCTGATCTACGGACACGGGTTGCCGAGATCATCACGGGCGAAAATCTCACGCTGATGCGCGAGAACATGACCGCGTTGACCGAACAGGTTACTCAACAGTCAAACAACGAGGAATTATTCCAGGAGCGCGTGGCCGAATTGGAATTGGCGCTGGAGGATGTGAACTGGACGCGCTTGATGCTGAATTTCGGACAGGAATTCAGCCGGGCGGGTCTGCAGAAGATCATCGAACTGGCGCGCATGATGTATTTGAAGAACCCGCTGATCAATCGAGCGGTCAGCGTGAAAACGCTGTATGTGTGGGGACAGGGCATCAGCACGGTCAAAGCAAAAGACCCGCGTCTGAATATGGTATTGAAATCCTTTTGGGATGACCCGGATAACGTCCGCGAGCTGACGGGACATTCAGCGCGCATGTATAAAGAGATCGATCTGGAAGTCGAAGGCAATCTGTTCTTTATATTCTTCATCAATCCTTCAAGCGGCCAGGTGAAGATGCGATCGATTCCAACGGATGAAATCGCAGAGATCGTCAGCGATCCGCAGGATGCCAAGACGCCGATCTATTACAAACGCATGTGGAACGAACAAACGCTGAATGATGTCACGGGCCGCACGAACACAAAACACAAAACCGCGTTGTATTCCGACTGGAGATATAACCCAACAACCGTCTGCGGCAGT
>JAJYOO010000080.1 GCA_021796155.1 Chloroflexota bacterium | reverse complement strand
GTTCACGGTGTGCGACATGCTCCGGATTCACTGTGCGGCATGCGCCGGATTCACTGTGCGGCTTGTTCCGGATTCACTGTGCGCCATGCGCCGGATTATGCATGAAAGCCGGGTTCATTGAAAAGAGCCTTTTCTACGTAACCGAAGAAGGCACGCCGCAAGGCGGTATCATTTCTCCGGTTCTGGCGAATATGACCCTCGATGGGCTGGAACGCAATCTCAAAGAGAAGTTCCACAAGAAGCCCTCCCCAAAAGTCAATTTTGTCAGATATGCGGATGATTTCATCATCACAGCCAAGAGCAGGGAACTTCTGGAAAAGGAAGTTCTGCCAGTCGTCGAAACTTTCCTGAAAGAAAGAGGACTGGAACTCTCCCATGAAAAGACAAAAATCACCCACATTGACGAAGGCTTTGATTTCCTCGGACAGACGCTTCGCAAATTCAATGGCAAACTGTTGATTCGACCTGCCAAGAAAAACTTGCATTCGTTCCTGACAAAAGTTCGAGAAATCGCCAAGGACAACAAGCAAGCCACAGCAGGAAACTTGATTATGCTGCTCAACCCTGTCATTCGAGGATGGGCAAACTATCATAAACATGTGGTTAGCAAGAAAACCTATGGCTCAGTGGACTATGCAATCTTCAAAACTCTCTGGCAATGGGCAATGCGCAGACACCCGAACAAAGGGAAACGATGGGTCAAGGACAAGTATTTCCATCACCTCGGAAACCGCAAGTGGGTCTTCTCTGGTACACTTCCCAGTGCAAACGGAAAACCTCAACTCATTCATCTCGTCCGCGCCGCAGATACCCCCATTCGGCGTCACATCAAAGTCGTTGGTATCGCCAACCCCTATGACTTCCGATGGACTCACTACTTCACACAACGTCAAAGAAAATCCCTTCTTCAGAGTGTTTTCTTCGTGAAGCCGCGTTCTTCGATGACCGTTTGGAAGGCTTGAGCCGGATGACGGGAAACTCTCATGTCCGGTTCTTAGGGGAGGAAAGGAAGGCAACTTCCTTTCCTTACCCGACCAAGAGTTTTGTTCGATTCTTGATACAAAGATAGGCTTTGCCCTCCCATCCCCATTTTTTCGGAGTGAGTAGTTGCTCCCCTCGCAGGATGAGCGGGGCCAATTATTCGATTTGCTTAGGACTTTTGCCTCAAGGAGGATGTGAAATATTTGACTCGGTTGGCGGGAAAGCTGAATAACTCGAACGCCCTCTGTAAATGCTTTTCTGCTTCGTCGAGACGAACGTTCAGTTCTTCGATCTGTTCCTTTTTTCCAACCCGGCGCCAGCAGGGCGCGTTCATGGGCGTAACTCCCTTGAGTAAGCATGGCCCAATAACCGCGCGGCAGCGAGATCGATATATGAGTCCGACGTTATGCAAGATTCGGGGAATGAGTCTAGCGTTATGTGAGACGAAATTTGGAATTGCCATTAAGTGAACTGACGGTTTACTCCTAACGGGCTTGAGTCCAGTCCGGAGTTCCATGAGACGGGACAGTAATCCCGCTGTCCCAGTGGAGTATAGCCTTCGTTGAGCTTGTTGGAAGGAACTTTCGAGCGTAGCCGGCTCGGGTTGATTCAATGGAGACTCTGATTGTTTCGATCTGGTATGACAAGCCGACAGTAGTATGCAGCTTGAACGAGCCAGAAGATTTTTCGGAGTGGATACAATAGTGGGCTAGAATAGATGGTATGGAAAAGTGTCCGAAGTGTTATAGCACCAAGCGACAGAACAAAGCTGGTCGAACATTGGCAGGCAGCCAACGTTATCGGTGCATGTTCTGCGGGTGCAAATATACGCCGGTAAAGAAACGGCATGGCTACGATCCCCAAATTCGTAAGCAAGCGATTCGGTTGTACGTGGATGGTATGAATTTGAGAAGAACCGCTCGACATCTGGGTATCCATCATCGGACGGTAGCTTTGTGGATCAAAGAGTATGTACGTGGCTTGCCCGAAGCGCCGCAGCCCAGGAAGATCAAGACCGCTGAAATGGATGAACTCTTCACGTTTATCGGCAAGAAAAAAACAAAATCTACCTCCTAACACTGGTAGATCGGAAAACGCGCTGTATTCTGGGATGGAAAGTGGCTTGGGAACGTACAGCAGAAGTCATTCAACAACTAGTGGATGATGCACCTAAAGCCAGAGAATACTTTAGCGATGGCTGGGATGCATATGCCACATTGTGGTATCACTTGGGACAATATCAAGTCTCGGAAGGCAAATCCGATACCTATTCCGTGGAAGCTGATAATGCGGAATTTCGCCATTATCTGGCCCGCTTGGCAAGATCCTCGCGATGTTTCTCGCGTTGCCCTTATGCTCTTGAATGTGCCCTACGTTTATTCGTTTATTGTTTCAACTCAAGACAACTGCATAGACGCAAATTCCCTGCTTATCCTGCTCATCTGTTTGATTTCATTGGCCCACCTTCTTAGCCACTCCCAAGATTTTTATTCACATCCACATCCGATATATAATAAAGATACTCGGGAGGCATAATATGTGGAGATATATTTTCGTGGGTCTCCTTCTGGCTACTCTCGCCTGCAACGTTTTTAGCGCACCATTGCCCATTTCCCTTCCATCGCCAAAAGCATCACCAGAGAGCATGCAGCCAATCCAATCTACACCAGCAATCGCGCCCGATTATGTGGGAAGCATTTCGCAAATCCGGATTTGTAATTTCAGCCTGAAAATTCCCCAAGGTTGTCAATCCAGGGAAATCGATTCTGTATCCGGATCCGAGACTACGGCAACATGTCCCGGTTATGTGCTGACAGGTCCTGATCATCAACTCACGCTAACCCTGAAGCGCGACGAGCGCATTCAGGAGGCTTTCCAGACATGTCCCGCAGGAACGGTTATCATCCAATATACTTCAATGTATATCGTTCGATTGCCGGATGCAGCTCATGGTGGTTTTGTTTACAGCTACTCACCGTTAGTCGCAGGACCTGAGAAGGAGCGCCTTTTCCTGTGTCAAACCCCACCATCACTTTGGATCGCGGGCACTTTTTTCACGGCGAAACTAACCAAACAAGACGACCGCTTTGATCAGAGGGATCTGGATACAGTCGATAAGATAATCCAATCGATCATGGTGCCTGTATATCAATATTGATGACATCATCTTCCGCCAGCAACAAATGAATTGACTTTCCCGGAGGGGCAAATCCATATCGTGTTCCAAAGCCTTGGAGGGATTATTGGACCGAGCATACGCACGCTAGAGTGCCATCCTTGATCTTATCTTCGAGCTTGAAAACAGTCTTCACATCCACTCCGCCGAAGCATCCCTTACAGCAGGAATCGATCATCCAGGCTTGCTTATAAAACCAGCCTGGTTTAGTCAGGCTCTTGACATTCGTTACTGGAGGGGACCCAACCTTCCGGCATAGGATTGTGTATATAGAGTGTGGACAGATACAGCATGGCAAGAAAACCGATGCATGGACGATAGAGCAGCCATCCTCAGGCTCAAGCATGATGATATCGGCGGTTTGGAAGCATTGATCAGCCGCTACCAACTCAAAGCTACACGCGCAGCTTTTCTAATCGTGTAAGATGAAGCGCTTGCACAGGATGTCGTGCAGGAGATGTTTGTGCGTCTGGCGGATCACATTGGGCAATATGATGAATCCCGCCCATTCGAACCCTATTTCATGCGAAGCGTAGTTAATGCTTCACTGAACGCGGTGCGGCGAAATAAGGAGGTCCTCTCCTTGGACAATGACTCCGTGGTGGAAAACCTTTTGGATCAGGTGGCTTCGGTTGAATCCCAAGTGGAATTTGCTCAACTGCAACGGGAGATCTTGAGTACGTTGTCAAAGCTTTCACCAAGGCAGCGGACGGCAATCGTTCAACGGTACTATCTTGAGATGGGTGAACAGGAAATGTCGGCGGCCCTGAACATCGCGCCGGGTACCGTGAAATGGTTATTGAATGCAGCTCGCGAACGCTTGCGCCACCTGCTGGGACAGAAAGGTCCATCCCATGAATAGAACGTACTATCAAATTCTGGATTCCGCGGCCGGCTTGTATATCCCGGAAGACCTGGACTTATCATCCCGCGTGATGGCGCGCCTTAATCAAAGGAAATCTTTCATGCAAACTTTACGAACGCGTCCTGCACTCGCCATCTTGCTTGCCATCCTTGCTTTGCTCTTGCTAACCGGTGTCGCGTATGCCATCGGCCGTACATTGGGCTATCTTCCCGGCATCGGCTTTGTGCAACCAGGTGCCATACGCATTCTCGCGACGCCTGCGAGTCAAACGCGCCAGGGCGCCACCGTTACCATTGAACAGGTTGTTGCCGATTCAGAGCGCACGGTCATTGTCTACAAAACCGAGGGCCTTTCACTTGCCGCAGCTAATTCAAAAGGGGAAGGCGGGCCTTTTGGTTCAGAGGATTTGCTGCGCCTGCCGGACGGAACCATACTCAAACCCGTTCAAGACTTGGGTTATAACGGCACGCCTGAACCGTTGATCAACACTTTGCAAACAGAAGGTGGATGGCCAAATTATGTTTGGAGGTTGGTGTATCCGCCCTTACCTGCCCAGGTCAACGAACTGACCTTGGTGATTCCCATTTTGCAAACCATGCCGCCGAGCGCCGCGCCTGAAAACTGGGAGATACCTTTTCAAGTCAAGCCTGCACCGCCGGAGATGACATTTGCTCCGATGATGGTGCTGCCCACGATCAACGCGACGAGTGCTACGACAGGCGAGAATCCTGGGTCAACATCGTCCAGTATTTCGATGAAGAATGGTTTCACTTTCCAGTTGGATAATGTGCTCGAACTTCAAGATGGTTTTGTATTTAGCGGGAGTCTCGCTTGGGATGATTCTATTTTTCCAACCGGCAAGGGCATGATCGCCGAGGCGGTTATCCCAACGCTGACAGACTCAAGCGGTGAACAAATCCCATTGGAAGAAGTGCAAGTGAACGCGCCATCCCAAGAACACAAAACATCGTGGTCATACCGCACGAATCGTAAAGCCTTCTCTGGCCCTCTGACGCTAAACATCTCTTCCATTAAAACAAGTATCGCAGCACCGCTCACGGATTTTGAGTTTGATTATGGTTCCAACCCAAAGATCGGACAGGAATGGGATGTCAATCGCGATTTTACAGTTGAGGGGCATACGATCCGGCTGCTCACTGTAAGCCTTGGACCTGTGCCGAGTAATTGCCAGGGAGTGGGCGTATTGTTTGAATTCAAAGGCGATGTTCCTGGCAGCTTTGCATATGTACAGGATACCCTTCCGCAAGCCCCGATGGTCTGTTCCAACGAACATGGCGGCGGCGGAGGCGGGCCACAGGATCCCACCGTCTTCTACAGTGGAATATCATCCAGAGATATCCCCACAGGAGTCCATCATTACGCCATTAGTTTCTGGGTGCCCGGCATTGTTAATGGCCCATGGAAAGTGACGTGGAATCCTCCGTTGACATCTGCGCCGACATCTACAGCTCAAGCCGGGGCGTGTCTGACACGCGAGAAATGGGAGCAGCTGGTAGGCAGCCATGATGCACTTCCATCGGGTGTAGGAGGCAAGATTGTTACAATAGTGAATGAGGGTGGACTCCTGCCGGCGATCTATGTCACCACGTTGGAAAATATGAGTTCACAAAAGGTCGCCATCGGTGGTTGGCCCTCGCTTTCAAGAGATGGAACGTATCTGGCATACAATGCCTCAGACGGCTTGCACGTTGTAGATCTCTCAACTGGGCAGACCACCACATTTGGAGTGGACGGGTATCGCATCATCTGGTCGCCGGATAACAGACGCATGATGTTTACCAATACGTTCAATTTATATGTGATCAATGCAGATGGGTCCGGTCTGCAAAAAGTAGATACTGGCTCGGCACAGGTGATCGCGCCAGTGGGCTGGCTCTCTGATAATCAAACCATCCTTTATAGCACCTTGACTGGTGATGGATTTGACCTTAAGAGTCATAACCTGCAAAGTGGTGAAACCAAAGATCTGTTCAAGATCCATAACAAAGCAGGCTATGCTGCCATCTCACCCAATGGTCAATGGATCGTCTTCGCTGGCCGCATCTTTGGTGCGACCAATTGGGGCATCTTCGTCTCGCGTATAGACGGTTCCGAGCGAAAGCTGGTTGCAGATCCAGAAGTACCGACTGCTTTTACATCCATTTGGGGTCCGGATGGAAAATGGCTGATCCTCAATACACTGAATGCAGATGGAACGGAAACTCCTGTATTGGTCGATCCATTTACCTGCCAATCCGTTCACTCAGATAGTGTTCACGGTTCCGTGGAAGATTGGAGTCCGTAGGTGAGAGCGTAAGGCAAGATGTGTTATCCTTTCAGTGAAAGTTTTGTGCTGTTAATCACCTGCATGGTTTTTTCCGAAAATAGCTCATGAACGAACCACCCTGCTCCTTGCGGACGACGACCACACCATTGTGGACAGCCTGGCTCCATTTTTGGAGCGCGCCGGTTTTGATGTCCTGATCGCAGACAATGGCGCCGCGGCCATTGAGAAGGCCAATTCCCATCGTCCCGATGTAATTGTTTTGGATGTCCTGATGCCGCGTCTGGATGGCCGCGAGGTCCTGCGCCACCTACGTCGCGAGAACAACTGGACGCCAACCATCCTGCTGACCCAAGTTGGTGGAGCATCCGAACGCGGCCTAGCCTTGGAGGAAGGGGCAGATGATTACCTCAACAAACCCTTCGACCCTCATGAGTTTCTGGCTCGTGTGCGTGCCTCTTGAGACGCGCTCATCCCGGTGAACGATCACTTTCGGCAGCATGGTTGCTGCAGGCTGAAGACCTGGTGCTCGATCGCCGCGCCAGACGCGCATCCCTGAAAGGTCAAGTGCTTGACCTGACACCCAAGGCACTGGCCGTTCTCGAATACCTTATGATCCACCCGGACGAAGTGGTCTCGCGGGAACGCCTGCTGGATGCCGTGTGGGGTTGGGCTTATCCGGTGCCCACTCGCACGGTGGGCACGCGCATGGCCGAACTTCGTCGCGCCCTTTCCGACGACCCAGCTTCCCCGCTTTATATTGAAACCGTCTCAGGGGGAGGCTATCGTTTCATTCCGCCCGTGCGCGGTGAAGGGTAGGTGGGCGATAGCCATGCCCAAAAGGATTCCCGTCGCATTACTGATGGCAGCCCTGCCCTTGCTTTTGGGCGGATTGACTTCCATCCTGATACAGATCTTCCTGCAGCCTGTTCCCGTGCTGGTATTCAAAATAGGGTAATGGTCAAGTAAGAAGTGATAGGTTGTAACGGATGATAAAAAGCCTGGTTACGATTTCGTGCATCGCATCCGACTTTGAAAAGGACAATGTTTTTCGGACGAAGTGTGCACAAGATTGCCTCAAAGTGCAATACCAACGTTCCATATGACTGGTCTGTCCGCTTCCTTTGCCAACACACTGATGAGTGTCAGCTGGAAACACAAGTTGATCGGCTTCCCAAAAATCGCTGTAGCTTTGGCAGCCTTGATAAGTCTGTGGGATTTGTTCCCAAAGCCTGCGACAAGTGGCCTCGCTCCGATCTCCAATGACAAACGCCACGATTTGACGAGTTCGACGACCCATGACCGTCCACAGCCAACGTTTGTTCCATCTTTCGTGGACAAATGACCACATTTCATCAGCTTCCAGGAGGTCATCAGGCTTCGCAGGCCTCAGCGTCTCTTCAAGCTTTGGATTGCTTTCGTCTTTTTTTGAGCCAAGCACTCAATGTTGGACGGCTCACGCCGAACGTGCGCTGGATGTCTCGCATACTCGAACGTTCCTGATAGGCGGACAAGATTTGTTCCTTTTGTGCTGGGGTATATCCACGCTTGGGCTCCAACACTCCGCGTTTACCACAATCTTTACAATAATATTGTTGGCTACCGCTGGCGTTGTGGCCGTTTTTGACAATATTCTGGCTCTGACAGTTCCGACATTGGTAAACAATCCGTTTGGCAATCATGTTCACACTATACTACATATCACTTCCACTTGACCACTACCCAAACATTTATATCGCCTCGCAGTGACTGCCTCGTATTCGCTTTCCCGCACATTCTTTTTCACTTCTTGCCACGGCAGAAAATGCCTTCCATTGCACTTCGGGTTATCACACTGTTTTGGGTCTTCAAATTGCTCCGAATCGACTGTTGGTAAAATCAACTTGAGGCGCATATGTCTTGGATATGCCCTCCCTTCGGATTTCCGGGACGATCCTAACTCGCCCCGGATTTCCTTTTATACACCGCTTTGCCAACTTTGAAACAATCACCCAAAATGTGGACGCATTTTCCGCCGAAGGCCTCTTGAAGTGGGTCATGATTTGCGGTATTCTTTTAAGCGGCTTACAGGTTTTTATTGGTAGAAAGGAGACAAAACTATGAACCTTCGCAACCTGTACCTTATCAATATGGTC
>JAJYOO010000079.1 GCA_021796155.1 Chloroflexota bacterium | reverse complement strand
ATCGCTTACAGCAAATTGAGTCAAGTCGCGGGTATACATCTAATGCTGGCAACCTATTTTGGCGGCCTTGGTGATAATTTAGCTCTTGCCACACATTTACCTGTCGCGGGTTTGCATGTTGACCTCATACGGAATCCCGAGCAACTCGATTCTGTGCTGAAGGAATTACCCAAGGAAAAAATTTTGTCGCTTGGTGTGATCGATGGACGTAATATCTGGCGCACAGATCTCGATGTGGCGTTAGCTCAAGTTCAGCGCGCAATATCTGCCATAAACAAAGACCATGTTCAGGTCGCGCCCAGTTGCTCGTTGATGTTCGTTCCGCACGATCTGGACTTGGAAACTTCACTCGATGACGAGCTTCGTTCGTGGTTGGCATTTGCTCAACAGAAATTGAATGAACTGGTGCTTCTAAAGCATGCTGTCAATGAAGGAATTAACAGCGTCGCTGATTCCTTTGTGGCGAGCCGGGTCGCCATCGCGGATCGTCGCAATTCGATACGGACGCGCAATCCAAAAGTCCGGGAGCGACTCGCTGTAGTGAACGAGTCGATGCTGAAGCGTAAAAGCGATCGGAGCGCGCGCAAAGCAATCCAGGCGGAGGAATTCGGATTGCCTCCGCTGCCGACGACGACCATCGGCTCTTTTCCGCAGACCAGTGAAGTCCGCGCTCAGCGCACGGCAAGAAACAATGGAACGTCGACACAAGATGCGTACGAAAATTTTCTCAAAAGAGAGATCGAACGCACGATCCGATTGCAGGAAAAACTCGGATTGGATGTTCTCGTCCACGGAGAATTCGAACGCACCGATATGGTCGAATATTTCGGGGAGCGACTTGCCGGGATCGCAATTACGCAACAAGGATGGGTACAGAGCTACGGTTCACGCGCGGTGCGGCCGCCAATCATCTACGGTGACATTTCGCGGCCAACGCCGATGACCGTCGCATGGTCGAAGTATGCTCAATCGCTGACGAAGAAACCGGTGAAAGGAATGCTGACCGGGCCGGTCACGATGTTGGAGTGGTCTTTCGTCAGAGATGATCAAGCCTATGATTCAACGTGCCGCCAAATGGCGTTGGCGATTCGCGATGAAGTCCTCGATCTGGAGCGCGCCGGGATTCGGGTCATCCAGATCGATGAGCCTGCGTTCCGTGAAGGCCTCCCGCTTCGACACGCGGATCAGGCTGGCTACCTCCGATGGGCAATCGACTGCTTCAAGCTTGCGTCTGGCGGAGTACGTGACAACACGCAAATACACACGCACATGTGTTATGCAGAGTTCAAGGACATAATCAAAGCAATAGGCCGCATGGACGCTGATGTCATCTCGATTGAAGCCTCGCGTTCGAAAATGGAGCTGCTTGAAGTTTTCAAACAGCATGAGTATCCCGGCGATATCGGCCCTGGAATCTATGACATTCATTCACCGAACGTACCTTCCCAGCTTGAAGTACAGGATTTGATAACCAAAGCAACACAAGCTCTACCGATTGAACAGTTATGGATCAACCCGGATTGTGGTTTAAAAACAAGGCAATGGGAGGAGGTTATTCCATCCCTTGAACATATGATGAATGCCGCGCGCACCGTGAGGGAGCGCATGAAAGAACTGGGACTGTCGCGCGCTTAGACCAGATATTGCATGAGCGAAACGATATATACCATTGGACATTCGACTCACCCAATCGAAGCATTTATCAAAATACTCCGAGCGTTTGAAGTTGGACTGGTTGCTGATGTACGCACTATTCCCAAATCCCGCCATAATCCCCAGTTCAATCAAGACAACTTGAAAGAAGAGTTGTTGAAACAAAAAATAGAATATATTCACTTAACAAGCCTCGGCGGCTTGAGACGAACCACAAAAGCATCCCTTAATACAGCCTGGAAAAATGCCTCCTTCCGCGGCTTTGCCGATTATATGCAGACACCCGAATTTCGGGCCGGCATGGAGCAGCTCATCGAACTCGCGTCAAAGCAGCGAACGGTTATCATGTGCGCAGAAGCAGTCCCATGGAGATGTCACCGTTCGCTTATCGCCGATAGCTTGATCGTCCGGAAAATACGCGTTGAAGATATTATGAATGCGAAAACAAGCAAGCGGCACGCATTGACTCCATGGGCGCATGTTGATGGAGCGAAGATCACTTATCCCGCGAAATCAGAATAAAACAAAAACTCAATGAGGTACGATGACAGTCCTCACATCAGTGCTAAACTTTTCGAGAGAGTCAAAAGTTTGATTGATCGCATTAGCATCTAACGGTATCGTCCGCGTGACAGCGTGCGAGACATCCAACACTCCGCGCCGTGCCATTTCCACGAGAAGCGGAAGCTCTTGGAGCAAGTGATCGTTCGAGCCGATGACTTCAGCTTCCTTGCCCAACAGTTCGCGGTATGTATTGATCTCAAGAGGCTTGTTTCCCAATCCGACCAGCACAGCGCGACCCATTACGCCAAGCAACTGAACCGTCTGTCGCATGGTTTGCGGTAAACCGATCATTTCGATTGCGATATCCACTCCTCTGTTGCGTGTCAATCGTCGAATCTCATTTACAGGATCAGCCTTTTCTGCGTTGATGGGGATTGCTCCATATTGGGCTGCGAGGTCAAGCTTCTCTTCTTTGATATCCACCGCATAGACATCCAACGCGCCGAAAGCTTTCGCCAGCTGAATCGCGGACAATCCGAGTCCGCCGACGCCAAAGACGGCCGCGGTTTCCCCAGCCTTAAGCCTCGACTTTCGCAGTGCGTGAAAAGCTGTCGCCGAGGCACACATCAGCGTAGCACCTTGTTCAAAGGGGATTTCATCCGGCAGGCGGATCGCGTTACGCGCGGGGACCGAAATGTATTCTGCATAACCGCCCTGCGTTGTATGCCCCAGCATTAAAACTCTTTCGCAGAACTGCTCATTTCCTGTGCTGCAATAATAACAATCTCCGCAAGTCAGGTTGTAGTGCAGGCAGACCCTTTCCCCATTTTTAACTCTTGTTACTTCTGAGCCAACTTTCTCAACAATGCCCGCTACTTCATGACCGAGGGTCAGCGGCAGAGGGTGTACGGGAGAAAGTCCTGCACGATAATGAACATCGGAATGACAGATTCCTGCAGCGCCAACTCGTACCAGAATATCCTTTTCTCCAATAGTGGGCGTGGGGATCTCTTGAAGTTCCAAAGGACGACCTACTTCCACCAAACGAATCGCTTTCATATTTTTCTCTCCTTGGCGAGGAATGCACTGATTATATTGAGAGATTTTCGTTATTGCTTATTTAACTGATCATTGTACGTCGGCTTCAAATTTGATAGCCAGTTGATTAATATCATAATACGATATATAATCTTTTGTGCTCAATTCGAGTTCAGGAATTGGGCGGTTATTGTTTGAGACTCAAAAGCTTCATTTTATTGGTAACGACATCTCATGAATATTGGGACGTCGTAAGGAGCGTTTGTGTACCCCCCGGAAATTACAGTTGAAATTTGGAGCGTAATCTCCTATGGCACGGTAGTGATTTTATTAATCGCTGCCATGTTGGCTATTTCCTTTGTGCTTGGCGAACATCATAAGGGGCATGCCACTGACGAACCCTTCGAGTCCGGTGTCCCTGTGATCGGCTCAGCGCGACAACGAATGGCCGCTCGGTTCTATCTGATCGCCATGTTCTTTGTGATATTCGATCTCGAATCCGTTTTCATAATCACTTGGGCGGTTGCCATGCGTCAACTGAGATGGACTGGTTATTCTGAAATCCTCGTTTTTATCGGTGTGCTCGTCGCCGCGTTGGTCTACTTGTGGCGTCTTGGTGCTTTGGATTGGGGGCCGCGAAGGAAATAATTTTGCATCAAGAACGCTTTTTTGTAGAGAATTTAGAGGTAGCATATGCGTTGGTCGTTAAGTAAATCGAATGGGAAAATTACAGAAGGCAGTGATCGAGGATTGAATCAAATCTTCGACAAAATTTTCATGCTGACGCGTCTTCAAGACCTGTTAGCCTGGGGACGCAAGAATTCGCTCTGGCCCTTCAACTTCGGCCTGTCCTGTTGTTACGTTGAAATGGCAACCAGCATCACCAGCCGGTATGACATTGCCCGCTTTGGCGCAGAGGTCATCCGAGGCACACCGCGTGAAGCCGATCTAATGATCATTGCCGGGACGCCATTTATCAAAATGGCACCCATCATTAAACGCCTCTATGACCAGATGATGGAACCTCGCTGGGTGATCTCGATGGGTTCGTGCGCGAACTCGGGCGGGATGTACGATATTTACAGTGTGGTGCAAGGCGTGGACAAAATCATGCCGGTTGATGTTTATGTACCCGGTTGCCCACCGCGTCCAGATGCTTTTCTAGAGGGATTGACTCTATTGGAGGCTTCAGTAGGAAAAGAACAACGCCCCTTGAACTGGGTAATCGGACCCCAAGGTGTAATCAAGCCGGATAAAACATCGCAGAGGGATCTAAAACGTGCTGAACGGCAAAAGGCAACGACACTGCGTCCACCGGATGAGGTATGACGTGGGAAACGTTTATGATGAATTAAAGGATCGCTTCGGCGAATCGATTCTGTCCCTTCAGCCGACCAAAGATGATATTCCGACGATATGGGTCTCGCCTCAGCAGATCGTTGACACCTCGCGCTTTTTGAAGAATGAGGTTACTCAACCTTATAGAATGCTCTACGATCTGACCGCCATAGACGAACGGACACGTACTCACCGCGAAGGTCAGCCGAAATCTGATTTCACTGTTGTCTACCACCTGTTATCTTTCGAACGGAATGAAGACGTAAGAATCAAAGTGCCATTGACCGGTGAATATCCTTCACTGCCCTCAATCACTGGTATCTATCTCAATGCCAATTGGTATGAGAGAGAAGTCTGGGATATGTTCGGTATTACTTTCGAAGGTCATCCGCACCTGGCGCGCATCTTGATGCCGCGCACCTGGCAGGGTCATCCGTTACGGAAGGAACATCCAGCGCGTGCCACGGAAATGGGCCCGTATCAATTGCCTTTGGATAAACAAGAGCGTGAGGAAGAAGCGCTTCAATTTCATCCTGAAGAATGGGGACTAAAACGTCAAAGTGAAGACACCGAATTCATGTTCCTCAATCTCGGTCCGCAGCATCCGGGCGCGCATGGCGTTTTGCGAATCGTTCTGCAACTGGATAGTGAGTTCATCGTGGACGCGGTACCCGAGATTGGCTACCATCACCGCGGCGCGGAGAAGATGGCTGAACGTCAATCGTGGCATACCTTCATCCCGTATACGGATCGCATTGATTACCTCGGCGGCGTGATGAACAACCTGCCTTATGTTTTGGCGGTTGAGAAGCTGGCAGGAATAGAAGTCCCTGACAGGGCGAAAGTGATCCGCATCATGCTGGCGGAATTTTTCAGACTCGCGAGTCATCTGGTCTGGTACGGGACTTTCGCGCAGGATGTCGGTCAGCTTTCCCCGGTCTTCTTTACTTTCTCGGACCGGGAGCGGGTCTTTGACATCGTGGCGGCGATCACTGGCGGACGGATGCACCCGAGCTGGTTTCGAATCGGAGGCGTGACTCAGGATTTGCCAAAAGGTTGGGATCAACTCGTCCAAGACTTTCTCAAGTACATGCCGAAGCGTTTGGACGAATACGATGAAATGGTGATGCAGAATAAGATTTTTCAGGCTCGCACGAAAGGTGTCGGCAGTTACACACTGGACGATGCAATCGAATGGGGCGTGACGGGTCCAGGTCTGCGCGCTTGCGGCTTCGAATGGGACTTTCGCAAGAAACGACCTTACTCAGGTTACGAACAATTCGAGTTTGATATTCCCATTGCGACTCACGGCGATTGTTACGACCGAGGCGTGGTGCGCGTCGAGGAGATGCGCCAAAGTTTGAGAATCATAGATCAGTGCCTTCGCAACATGCCGCCAGGTCCATATAAATCCGATCACCCGTTGGCGACGCCGCCGCGCAAAGAGCATACCATGTACGACATCGAAACATTGATTGACCATTTCCTCAATGTCAGTTGGGGACCCGTGATTCCGCCCGGTGAAGCCTTTGCGGGTATCGAAGCCACAAAAGGCAACAACGGATATTACTTGATCAGCGATGGCGGCAGCGAGTCATATCGCACGCGTATTCGTACACCATCTTTCCCGCATATTCAAATGCTCCCGTTTATTAGCCGCGGGATGATGGTGCCTGACTTATTGGCTACTTTAGGAAGTATTGATTTTGTGCTGGCAGATATTGATAGATAAAACGAGAGAAGCGACGATGTTATCAGATATAGAAAAGAAGGAAATTGAAGCTGAGATCTCGCATTACCCGTTCAAGCGCGGGGCTTGCATCAGCGCACTCAAGATCGTGCAAAAAAAGCGCGGCTGGATCTCGGATGAAAGCTTGAAAGACATTGCTAATTTCCTGGAAATGACTCCAGATGAGTTGGATGGTGTCGCCACATTTTTCAACCTGATCTTCCGCGAACCTGTCGGCAAACATGTCATCCTGCTGTGCGACAGTGTTTCCTGTTGGATCATGGGATATCCGAAAATCCGTCAGCGTTTGACCGAACGATTGGGAATTGACCTCGGACAAACGACTCAAGACGGTAAATTTACCATGCTCCCAATCGTTTGTCTCGGAGACTGCGATCATGCCCCAGCGTTGATGGTTGATGAAGACCTGCATCACGACCTTGGCGTGGAAAATGTTGATCAGATTCTGGAGAATTACAAGAAGTAGATTATGGCAGAGACTCCTTTGACACAAAATATTCGCGCAGGACAACCATTGCTCGATATAAAGTTTTTCGAGCGTGCTGGCGCGTATCAAGCATTACGTAAAGCTTTGTTTCAAATGACGCCTGCCGAAGTGACGACCGCGGTCAAGGATTCAGAATTGCGTGGACGCGGCGGCGCAGGTTTTCTCACAGGCCTGAAATGGAGCTTTGTCCCGATGGGAGAGAACACGCCGCGCCCGAAATATCTGGTCATCAACGGCGATGAGATGGAGCCTGGCACCTTCAAGGATCGTATGCTTCTGGATGGAAATCCGTATCAGTTAATTGAAGGCGCTGTGATCACTGCCTATGCCGTTCAAGCCGATGTCGGATACATCTTCCTGCGCTGGGCTTACAAAGAAACCGAACAGCGATTGGAACAAGCCATTGCCGAGGCTTATCGGTCGGGTTATTTGGGCAAAAATATTCTCGGCTCGAAGTTCAGTTTCGATCTGCATCTGCACGTCAGCGCGGGGCGCTACATCAGCGGCGAGGAAACTGCATTGCTGAATAATCTCGAAGGTCGCCGAGCGATCCCTCGGACCAAGCCGCCACATCCACCCGTCGTTGGCTTATGGGGAAAGCCTACGATTGTCAACAACGTGGAGACGATTAGTTGCGTCCCGCATATTATCCAGAACGGTGCGGACTGGTTTAAACGGTTGAGTCGCACATCGAATGGTGGAACCAAGATCTATGGCGTCAGCGGAAAGGTCAACCATCCAGGTTTGTGGGAGTTGCCGTTGGGAACTCCATTACGCGAGATCATTTTCGAGCACGCGGGCGGAATGCGTCCTGGTCATAAATTTCGCGGAGCTTTGCCTGGCGGAGCCTCCACTGATTTTTTGTTGGAAGAGCATTTGGATGTAGAGATGGACTACAACTCCGTTGAGAAGGTCGGCAGCCGATTGGGGACAGGCACCGTGGTCGTGCTGGACGATCAAACCTGTCCTGTTGGCATGGTGCTCAATCTGGAAAAATTCTTCGCTCAAGAGTCCTGCGGCTGGTGTACTCCTTGCCGCGAAGGATTGCCGTGGGTTGCCAGAATCTTGCAAGCCATTGAAGATGGTCGCGGACGGATGGAAGATTTAGATCTGCTTTCTTTCCACATACGCATGCTCCAGCCAGGCAACACTTTCTGTATGCTTGCACCTGGCGCTGCCGAGCCGTTGCAGAGCGCGCTCAAATATTTTCGTGACGATTTCGAGCAGCACATTCGTGAGAAACGCTGTCCGTGGAGGTAACTGGTGAGTACGATCTACATTGATGGCAAAGCCTATCAGGCTGATGCTTCACAAAACATGTTGCATACGGCTCTTTCGCTTGGGATGGACTTGCCTTACTTTTGCTATCACCCCGCATTGGGATCGGTGGGTGCTTGCCGCCAATGCGCGGTCAAACAATTTCGGAACGAGCAGGATACGAAAGGCAGATTGGTCATGGCATGCATGACTCCCGCGGCTGACGGCACCCGCATCTCGATCCATGACCCCGAGGCGGTCGCGTTCCGCGCGGCGGTCATCGAGTGGCTGATGGTGAATCATCCGCACGATTGTCCCGTTTGCGACGAGGGCGGCGAATGCCATCTTCAGGACATGACCGTCATGACGGGACACATTTATCGCCGCTATCGCTTCACTAAACGCACGCATCGCAATCAATATCTGGGACCGTTCATCAATCACGAAATGAATCGCTGCATCCAATGTTATCGCTGTGTCCGCTTCTATCGGGACTATGCGGGCGGACGCGATTTCGATGTCTTTTCTACAC
>JAJYOO010000078.1 GCA_021796155.1 Chloroflexota bacterium | reverse complement strand
CTCAATGCAATCAAACCTCAGGAGCACTTCGTGGACAAACTCATCATTGACAGCCTCGGCTGGATCGGTGCCGTCTTCTATCTTCTCGCTTACTATCTCGTCTCAGCTAAAAAATTAGCGGGCGATTCAACAACCTATCAGGTTATGAATCTCATCGGCGGAATCACGCTGACGATCAATACGTTTTACTATCACACGCTTCCGGCTGTGACCGTGAATACGGCATGGATTTGCATTTCCATCTTTACGCTCAGCCGGATTTGGCTGGCAAAGAAACGACCTGCTTCGTGAAAACTCATAATCTTGTGATTTAATTCGGCCATGCTTTCCAGACGTGATTTTCTAAAACTAGGCGGCGCGGCATTATTGACGTCCGCGTTCAGCCGATTGAATTTGACTCAATTGGACGCATCGCCCGCGCCGGTTATTTATCACGGCAGCCGGAACTATCCCACCATCGCGATCACCTTCGACGACGATTGGCATCCCGAAGTTTTGGATCAGTTAATCGAAATGGTGAAGCCATATCCAGATTTTCGTTTTACGTTCTTTGCAATTGGTGATGCCATTACGATTGATGAAGCGCTTAGTCCCGGTGTCTGGAAGCGTATCGCGCAAAATGGTCACGAGATCGGCTATCACACTTTTCATCACGTTGACCCGGCAGTTATGTCGCCTAAAGCCCTGATTGCCGATTTCGATCAGTGGATGAGCACATTACAGCAAGTGCTTGGATTTCAGCCTATAGTTCATTTTGCAAAACCGCCTTACGATGATCTCAGTCCGTCGTTTCTGACTTTATGCAAGGAGCGGAATTTGGTCGCCACATTGTATTCGCTCGGATACGAAGCAACAACCGTTGACGAAGGTCTCAACCTCGCTGCCAAGACACAGAACGGCGACATCGTCCAAATGCACACTTATCAGGACCCGAATCAGGGACGATTCGATGTTGCCATCACCGAAAAAGTTTTGCCATATCTCGCCGAACAAGGTTTTACGTTGGTGACCCTATCGACGCTTTATGACCAGCTTTTACAGGATCAATATAATTCCCTCGGCTGCGATGTTGGCAGAGGCGCATCACTTACTCGTACATGTATTGAACCATAACGTCGTTGCGAGCGAAGCGAAGCAATCCCTATTTCAACAAGTCGAATTGATATTTCTCCGCAAACATGGCGGGTTGTCCGCCAGTATGCCAGAACAAAACTATTTCGTCTTTCTTGAAAAATTCTTTGCGTATCAAATCAATCAGACCCGCGGCGGCGCGCCCCGTATAAACCGGATCGAGCAATAAGCCTTCCTTGCTTGCAAACAACTTGACTGCTTCGCGCTCCGCATCGGTCAGGACACCGTAACCAGAGCGGCAGTAATCAGCATTTGCCAGCACGTCAGCCGGAGCGAACTCAATCCGCTTCCCAAACTTTTCACTGGCATCCGATGCCAGTTTTGAAACATGTTCTTTCAACCAATCTTCTGATTCATCAATGCTGATTCCCAACACCCTGCCTTTGAATCCAAATACGCGCTGACCCAGCACTAGCCCCGCGTGCGTTCCACCGGATGACGTTCCAAACACAATCCAATCCGCGTGGACGTTTTGCTTCATGAATTCTTCCATGGCAAAGGCATAACCCAGCGCACCAGTTGGACTCGATCCGCCATATGGAACCAGATACGGTTTCTTTCCCTCTGCGGTGGCTTTATCAAAAGTTTCTTTCAATACGCGATCGCGATCTGCGCGGTCTTCAACGTTGACGATCTTCGCACCAAACAATTCGTCCATCAATAAGTTTGCTGACGCTTGCTCTGGCATTTGGCCTGTCAGCACCAGCACACATTCAAAACCGAATTTGGCAGCCGCGGCCGCGGTCTGACGACAGTGATTCGATTGAATCGCACCGGCTGAAATTAGCATCTTTGCGCCTTGTTCCTGTGCCTCGGCAACAAGAAACTCCAGCTTGCGCGTCTTGTTGCCGCCGAAGGCGAGTCCGGTTTGGTCATCACGCTTGACCAAAATTCGAGGGCCATTCAAAGCCGAAGAAAGACGCGGCAGTTCTTCAATCGGCGTCGGCAAATGGGCAAATCTCAAGCGCGGAATATCCATTAGGCTCCTCCAATTGCTTGTTTCGTTTTTTGTTTACCGCGCGAACGCATCACATCCAATATGCGCGGGATGACTTCTGAATACATCTTATACCAAAACGGATTGGGCGCGTAATCCCACGCACCGAGCGTGCGGACAACCTGCCCGCCCAAACCTTCTTTGAAACGAAACACGCCCCACATCGAATCAGACTCGTTGAATTCATCCGGCGCGCCCCAAAGATCATAGACTGAACAGCCATGCGCTTTTGCGCGTTTCATGGCTTCCCATTGCAAGAGATAATTTGGCATTTTCTCGCGATGCGCTTCACGCGACATCCCATAAACATAATAAGCGCATCCGACAAAATAAAAGAGAAAGATCGCAGCAACGGCTTCGCCATTAACTTCGGCGATCAAAGGTTCGCAGGTTGGAATGTTTGAATGTTGGAAAGTTGAAACTTGTAAACTTTCCAACCTGACAACGTTCGAACTCATAAAAGTTTGCCACACAGTTTGATAATAGCCTTCATCACGAATTACAAAGCCATCTCGCACCGACGTCTCAGCATACATCCTGTAAAGCATCGGCAAATCTTCTTTTGTTCCAATGCGAACTGCCACGCCTTTTTTCTCTGCAAGGCGGACGTTATAGCGCGTCTTCTGTTTCATGCGCGCCAGCATGTCATCTTCGGATGCAGACAAATCAACTAGCACGGTATTTTTGAATTGGATTTGATCCGATGAGTATCGCCAGCCTCTTTGCTTCAACTCGGGTATCAAGTTTTGCCCGCCACCATCTTCATGTGCATCTTCGCTTCCCGGGACTCCCGTCCCCAGCACAACGTCAGGGTCAAGTTTCAAAAAGATTGCGCTATGCTTTTTCGCAAAGGATTGCAAATCATCCAATGCACGATCACGAAGCGACTCATTTGCCCAATCGAGCAATGGTCCTTTGGGTGCATAAAGAACACAAAGCCGCGCCGCGAATCCGCGTGAAAGGACAGTACGCTTCAAGACGAGGCACGCGGCCCGGATGGTTGATCGGTCTGACAGGTCTAATTGATCTAACTGGTCAGACGTGTAAGACTTGAAAGACTTGTCAGTCCAAACAAGGTAAATCGGCTTCCATCCGTATCTGGATTTAATTTGCGCCCATTCATAGGTTTGGAGGAAATGTGGATCGGGCAAAATTGAAATCAGTTGATCCCAAATCGGCGTCTGCATTAGCCACTCTCGCGTCCGGACGTACGCCACAAGTAAAATTTATAGAGCAATGGGTTATAAACTTTATCCAACGTCTGTGCGGCGCGCTTCAATTCGCCGCCAAAGCCGCGCTTGAAACGATAGACTCCCCACAAGCCATCACTTCGTTTTTCAAATTGTGATTCGAGTGTCGCTTCGTCTTCATCGGGCACGCCCCACAGATCATATTCTTCGCAGCCGCGCGCTTTGGCCCAACGCATTGCTTCCCACTGCAAAAGATAAGTCGGCATGCGATTCCGCTCTTCATCGTTGGACGCGCCATAGACATACCAGGCACGCCGTCCACGTGCAAAGACCATTAAAGCCGCGAGCGGTTTGTTTTCAAACTCAGCTACGAGTAACTCACACACTCCAGTTGGATGAAATAATTCATACGCGCGGCGATAATATTCAAGTGAGTGAACGCCAAAGCCGTCACGTCCGCCAGTGATTTGAATCATCTTATGAAATTCATCTAGGTTGCCCCACGTGCGGACAGTCACGCCCTTCTTTTCCGCGAGACGAATGTTATAGCGGCATTTCTGTTTCATGCGCGCAAGGATTTCATCTTCGCTGCCGCGAATGTCAACGAGGATGGTGCGCGGAGGTTGGATAGTGTGCCTTGAAAGGATGAAAGATGAAGGATGAAAGATGAAATTGTCTTGCCATTCATCGGGTTCGATTTTGAGAAAGACAGCGCGGCGTCTTCGGCAAACCGAATCAACTTCTTTCCAAAATTCTTCGCTAGCCACCAACCGCTCATCGCTAACAGCTAACTTCGGAATATAAGCTATCATAAAACCTAATGGCAATTTGCGAAAAAGAATCTGCGCACCGATATTGCCGTTTATTACACGGACAGCATCCCATCCAAACGCAGATTTCAACTCACCCCATTCGCCGGTTTGTAATAAATGAGCGTCGGGGCGGTTTTGAAGAAATTGATTCCAATCGGTGAGGGAAACTTCAGGCATGATAACGTTGGCAGGTTCACAAGTTGAAAAGTTCGCAAGTTAACTTTCCAACCTTCAAACCTTTAAACTACAGACGTAATTTCGGGTGATGGCGTCTCACGGATTGCGGCTCCGGGGATGGATTCGTCGAGCAAAGAAATGATTTCGTCAGCGCGGCCGCTCAAAGTCAGAGATTCGAGGCGGGACAATGTCGAATGCAGATCGCCATTCGTGACCATGTCTTCATGTTCGGAGCGAAAGATGTCGGGATGCGGAGTCTTCTCATATGTCTTCTCTTTTTCCCAAAGTTCCTCACGCAATTTTTCGCCAGGGCGAATGCCGGTGAATTCGATCTCGATATCCCTTCCGGGTTCGAGGCCAGAGAGACGAATCAAATCCTCAGCGAGATCGAGAATACGAACCTGCTGGCCCATATCGAGCAGAAAAGCCTCGCCACCCTGCCCCATCGAAGCAGCTTGCAAAACAAGATGCACGGCTTCGGGGATGGTCATGAAATAACGTTCCATATCGGGATGCGTGATCTTGACCGGACCGCCGCTGGCAATCTGACGTTTGAAAATCGGGATGACGCTGCCGCGCGAGCCAAGCACATTTCCAAAACGGACAACAGAAAACGCGCGCTTCGTTCGGCGCGCTGCATCGAGCACAATCATTTCTGCGAGGCGTTTGGTCGCACCGTAAACATTCGCGGGACGAATCGCCTTGTCGGTGGAAATCAACACCAGCCGTTCGACATTTGACTCAATCGCCGCCTCAACTACATTGCGCGTACCGATGACATTGTTCAAGATGGCTTCCCGGACATTAGCCTGCATCAATGGAACGTGTTTATGTGCCGCGGCATGGAACAGGACATCAATTTGATGTTCGTGAAAAACTTCCGCCAAGCGCGATTTGTCTTTGACGTCCGCAATGACCGGCTCAAGTTTCAGGGTTGGATAATCTTCTTTGAGTTCGAGCAATGTTTCAAAGATGCTATTTTCACCATGGCCGAGAATAACAAGTTCAGCAGGATTCCAACGCGCGATCTGACGCGATAACTCGCGCCCAATCGAGCCGCCCGCGCCGGTAACGAGTGCGCGCTTGCCGCTCAATGCATTTCCGATCATTTCTTCATGAATGCGGCGCGGTTCGCGGCGAAGCAAGTCGGTGATATCCACTTCACGCAACCGGCTGACGCTGATCCTGCCGCCAATAAGTTCGTAAATGCCAGGCATCGTACGTGACGGAATGCCTTTGATCCGGCACGCATCATTAACGATTCGCACGACGCGTCCAGGCGCGGACGGAATCGCAAAGATGACTTCGTTAACATGCTGATTGTCGAGAACATCCGAAATATCGCTCACGAGTCCGATGACTGGCACGCCGTAGATTTCCTGTCGTTGTTTGGCACGGTCGTCATCGAGGAAGCCAATTGGAGTCAAATTCAGTTGCGAGGATCGTTGAAGTTCGCGCACAACGATCGCACCGGCATCGCCTGCGCCAATAATGAGCGCGCGACGCGTCTTTCCATTTTTGGGTGCAGCAGTTTGCTCTGCCAAAATGCGAAGAGCAAAGCGCGAACCGCCGATCAAAACGAGAGACAACAACCAGTCAATGCCAAGCGCCGACCGCGGCATACCCGGTAATACAATATGCAATGACAAAAAGATCAACATCACACCGGACGTGATGACCGAACCTGTCGTCACCGCAGCAGTGATCAGGCGAAGCTCATGCGTGCTGGCATAAATCCAAATGCGACGATATAAACCGAAAAAATAAAACGTGGGGATTTTGACAATCAACGCCACAACACACATGAACAGAATTGCCGGAAAATAAAACGGCAATTGCCCAACGTCGAGCCGCAGCGCAAAACTGCCCATCACCGAAACGATGATGAGCGCAAGATCACCAATCAAAACATAGCGGTTACGAAAATGTGGCCGCCGCTTTATTGCATCCATTCGACTGTTTCTTTCAAGCCAATTGCCAGCGAAGTTTGTGCCTTGAAACCAATCAAGCTGTCGGCTTTATCCGGGCAACCAAGCGATTTATAAATATCGCCCGCGCGCGGCACATCAAAAACCGGTTTCGGCGTTTTGGGAAAAAGTTCATACAGCACATTGACCAAATCCAAGATGCGAGTCTCAGCGCCAGTACAAATATTGAAAACTTGCCCAGCCGCGGCGGGATGTTCAGATGCCATTAAATTGGCGCGCACCACATCGCCAACAAAAATCAGATCGCGCGTCTGGCCGCCATCGCCAAAGATCGTAACCGGCTTGCCATCACGCAACCGTCGGATAAAAATCGGGACGGCCGCGGCATACATAGAGTCCGGGCGTTGACGCGGGCCATACACATTGAAATATCTCAACGCAGTAACTTCGAGCCCAAACGATTGCGTGTACAACGCGGCGTACATTTCGTCCACGCGCTTCGACACAGCATAAGGCGACATTGGTCGAAGCGGCGTATCTTCCAACAACGGCAACGCGTCCGAATCGCCATACACCGCCGCGCTGGATGCAATCACTGCGCGGCGCACACCAGCCTTGCGAGCGGCTTCGAATAAAGTCGAAGTGCCGGTGATGTTGACATCGAAGCAATCCTGCGGCTTCTCCATCGACTCAGGGACGGATACGAATGCAGCTTCGTGAAAAATGATTTCGATATCGCGAACAGCCTCCGCGACTTTCGACGCATCGCGAACGTCTCCTTCCAGGGCTTCAAAGCGGCTTCCGTTTTTTGAGTCCTGCAGCCCTTCGAGGTTTTCGCGCTTGCCGCTCGAAAAGTTATCCAGCACGCGGACAAATGCGCCTTGCTCGAGCAAACCGCGGACAATGTGTGATCCGATAAATCCAGCGCCACCAGTGACAAGATAACGCTTCATCTATCTTCCCTTCCGACTCAAAACCGTTCCAATCGTACGAAGAACAATCATCACGTCCATCATGAAAGAACGATGCTTGATGTAGTAAAGATCATATTCCAATTTGACAGCAGTCTCGGTGACATTTGCAACATAGCCATAGTTAATTTGCGCCCAACCTGTCAGCCCCGGCTTGACCAGCAGTCGCGCGCGATAAAACGGAATCTCTTTTTGGAATTGCTTAACCAATGCGGCGCGTTCTGCGCGCGGCCCCACGAGACTCATTTCGCCGTGTACAACATTCCAGAACTGCGGCAACTCATCGAGGCGTGTACGGCGCAGAAAATTTCCCACACGCGTCACGCGCGGATCATTTTCCGCGGCGAGTTTTGCCTCGCCATCAGGTTCGGCATTCTGGCACATCGTGCGGAATTTATAAATGCGAAAAACGCGTCCACCTTTGCCAAGGCGCGTCTGAGCATAAATGATCGGCACACCGCTATCTATTGCAGTTGCAATCGCGATAAATGGAAAAGTCAGAATAAAGACAGAAAGACCGGCCAGTCCGCCGATAATATCAAACAAGCGCTTGAATACTTCATACGACATGCTGATCCGCAGTTGATCCACAAACGAACGGATCAACCAATCCGTTTCAAGGTGATGGATCGGGACACGCTGTGCGATCTCTTCGTAAAGGATTGGCATACGCGTCACTTCCACGCCTTGTTCCTGCGCGTCGAGGATGGTTTGGAAGGTAGCGCCTTGCACTTCGCCGGTGATTGCCATAACCAAGTCAGAGATTCGATAGCGGTCAATGATCTCAAGCAAATGCCTGCTGGAGCCAAGTACAGGAACGCCTTCAAAAGTACGCTTTGATTTTCTGGGATCGTCGTCAATAAAACCGATGATGCTGAATGGCGGAGGATTCATGCCGCGGTAAACGCTCGCCAGAGTCAATCCGGCTTTGCCAGCGCCAACGATCAGCACGCGTCGCTGGAGTCCGGATGAAGTGTAGAGTCGGATGTAGGCCGCGCGCCAGATCAAAGTCAGGAAAGAGGCGAGCAGGAGAAACGCGCCAACGACGATGCGGGGAAGATATCCCGGATCCTGATTGAGAATAAATACCAGGGCATAGATCACAAGCCCCACAAACGCCGCAACCGCGATGCCGCGCAACGTCCTGCGCCAGTTGCTCGCAGTATGCGGCTCATAAAGTTCGACCATCAATAAAAGCCAGCCAAGCGGCAATAAATAAAACCAAAATGGTACGCTGATTCTTACAAGCAGTTCAGCGCGCTCCGGCCGCGTGCCCAATTCAACCAAACGATAGATCGAATATTGCTTCCAAACGTATAACGCAAGAAAGGCTGCCGAGATGGAACCAGCTAAA
>JAJYOO010000077.1 GCA_021796155.1 Chloroflexota bacterium | reverse complement strand
ATGTGCGCCAGCGCACCGCGCGTCAGGCGGGTCTTTGGCGGCTGGACACCATCGCGGCGACCAAACAAACGTTGAAGCTCGCCTTGAATGGCAGCGTTCGACGGCTGGACTTCAAAAGCGCGCTCCATGTGCCAGATGGCTTCATCGAGTTTGCTCTGCTCATCGGCGATGATGCTCATGCCGACATGCGAAACGAAATCATCCGGCACCGAAACGAGCACGCGCTGGAAAATATCCACCGCCTCGTTGTAGCGTTTGGCTTCGAGATATGTTTTGCCAAGCAGGCGATACGTTTCAAGATGCTTGGGGAATGTTTGCAGGATGTGACGACAATGCGCGATGGCCTCATCGTGCTGCCCCCGTTCGATCATGCCTTCAATTTCGTGGTTGTAACTCCGAAGTGAAATCTTGGCCATACGCTCTCCGCGTCCAAGTATGCCCTAATCTTAAAAAATCCGCAAGTCTATACGATATTTTATTTGTAAAACAGTGGGAGCGGCGATGCAGGTTCATCACAAAAAACATGCGCCGACAGGACGTGTTCACGCGCCTCGGCCAGTTTCTTTTCATCATTGGCATGGATAGTAAATAACGGCTCGCCTTTTTCGACTTTATCGCCGACCTTGTGATGGATGACAAATCCGACGGCGTGATCCACCGCGTCGGACTTTTTGGCACGGCCCGCGCCTAACGCCACCGAAGCCTCGCCCACGCTTCGCGCGTCGACTTGTGATAGCCAGCCACTTCGAGGGGCTTTTACCACCTCGACGAATTTTGCGCGCGGCAATTTATCGGGGTCATCCACATAGGAGACTTCGCCGCCCTGCGCTTCGACCAGTACGCGGAATTTCTCGAATGCACTTCCATCCGCAATCGCCTTTTCCGCGAGTCGGCGGCCCTCATCCAAATCTTTTGCGCGCTTTCCGACCACCAGCATGTGCGCGCTGACATGCAAACAATGCTCGCGGAAATCTGCCGGGCCGCCGCTTTTGAGCGCGTCAATCGCTTCGATGACCTCCAGCGCGTTGCCGACAGCATTACCAAGCGGCTGGTTCATATCAGATAAAAGGCAAATTGTTTTCCTTCCGGCCAGTTCACCAATCTGCGTCATTAAGTCCGCGAGTTCGCGCGCCATCGGAATCGTTTCCATGAACGCGCCTTTGCCAACTTTGACATCCAGCACGATGGCATTCGCACCCGCCGCGATCTTTTTGCTCATGATGGATGACGCAATCAACGGAATGGACGGCACACTACCGGTCACATCGCGTAGCGCATAAAGTTTCCCATCCGCGGGTGCGAGGTCTATGGACTGACCCGTGAGAACGATTCCTTTTTCTTTGAGTTGCTTTTTGAATTCATCGGTGTTCAAGTCCACGCGGTAGCCCGGAATGGATTCCATTTTGTCGAGCGTGCCGCCGCTAAAGCCGAGTCCGCGGCCAGACATTTTGCCAACGGGCAATCCACATGCTGCGACCGTCGGCAAAACCGTCAGCGTGGTTTTATCTCCCACGCCGCCGGATGAATGTTTATCAACAGCAATATCCACCACGCCGCTCAAATCAAGAATGCGACCAGAAAGAACCATCGCAAGAGTCAGATCGGTTGTCTCTTGCGGCGTCATGCCGTTGAGCAAGACAGCCATCGCCCAGGCCGAAACCTGATAATCGGGAATGTCGCCTTTTACAAAACCCTGAACAAAGAAGTTGATCTCTTCCTGAGTCAACTCCTCCTTCTCGCGTTTTTTGATGATGATGTCTACAGCGCGCATTCATTCTCCTTACATCATCATTGTATCGCAAAAAGACCGTAGACCGTGAACGGTGGACTAAAGCAAAACGGTCTATCGTCCACCGTCCACGGTCAGCTTTTCACTAACTTATATCCATCTTTTGAATCTTGTATTGTCCATCCCAATGCAGAAATTTGCTCGCGCAATCTATCAGACTCGGCCCAATTCTTATTCGCGCGCGCCTGTTGACGTTTTTCAGCAAGCTCGATCACATGCTGTGACGGTTTATTATCGTCCGCGGGCGGTGCGTTGACCACCATATTCCACACTTCAGATGGAATACCTTTTTCAAGCGGTTCAGGAATAACGGGTGTGCCTAATTCTTTCAACGGAAATTTCGTTCCGGCTGGATGAATCATCGGGTCGCAGTCGCGGACGATGGAAACAGTGCTCACGCCCGCGATCTCACATTCGCCTTCGGCAAAATCCAAAATGATGCCGGTATGTTCATCGAGTCCAAGTGTCGTATTTTCACCGGATATGGATTTGCACCAAATATCAAACCGTTCCATGCCGATAAAACAGCGACTTGTATCGAGATCGAGTCCGCCGTCAGCGTTGTTCCAATGCGGGACAAACGAAAGCCTCATTCCATAATCAGCAAATAAATCCAAACCTTTTTCGGTGTAAACATCCTGCCCAACTTTATAGATTTCATAGACAGGTAAAGCCCATGCGCCGATTGAAATCGTCGCGGCAGATGCAAACGCCAGTGTGGCACCAAGGCGATGACGCGCGCGGATAATGTTCCAAGCCAATGATCCGAGTAATTGGCGCGTTGCATACGTGGGGCTGCCCGGCCCCATAAAAATCATGTTGGCATATAAAAGCGGGTTGAGAATTTCGGGATCGTCCGGGCTGAATGGCGTGCCGCGTTTGCGTGCCGGAATCACATCAATCGTCGGGTTGTAGTTTTGCAAGCGCGTTTTCAAAAAGTCCGCTACACGTCCCGCGACCTGATGCGAATTCAATTCAAAGCCAGCGGGCGTTTCGAGAATGGCAATCCGCAACGGTTGTGGAATCGCACGTGCCAGCGATTCAAAAATGCGTCCTCCAGCGAGCGAGGTTTCTCCAGAGCCTAAGAAAGCAATTTGTCCCAGTGACATGCTATCCTGATGACGCGTTCAACTGATCTATTACGTCAAGCAAAATTTTATTTTCAGGAATATCAGACATGGACGCGCCGTAATGAACGTAGCGGATCATGCCATCCGCACCCAAGATGCAGACAAGCGGCATACGTCCGAGTTTAAAAAGATTGACTTCCTGTTTATAGCGCTGTGCCACCGCGCGACTTGGATCGGGCAGCCCGACAAATGGAAGTTTTTCCTTCGCCCAATATTCGAGAAACTTGCTGGTCGAATCCGGACCGATTGCCAAAATCTCGGAGCCACGTTTTGTGAATTCATTGTAATCATCTCGCAAGCGCGCTAACTGCGCGCGGCAATATGGTCACATGAAGCCGCGCAGAAAAGCCAACACAACCGGCTTGCCGCGATAATCGGATAGATGGATGAATTTTCCATGCAAATCGCTGAGTTCGAATTCAGGTGCAGGTTCATCCGGATGGAGAAGCTCAGTCATGGATCAACTCCTTCGCTTTCAGCCAAATTGCATCAAACATTTTTACAGTGAGTTTGCCCGTTGATGTATTTTGCTGGCTGGGATGATAAGAACAAATCAAGGATGAAGGATAAAAGATGAAGGATGAAGAAGGAAGTGGGAAAACTGCGCCGTGAGAAAATTTCCAAGATGACTTGCGAATGTTATAAATCTTTAGAATTCTTTCAAACGCAATCCGGCCCAAAACGACGATTACTTTGGGTGTGATGATTTCAAGTTCACGTTCAAGAAAGGGCTGGCAGTTATCGAGTTCTTCTTTTGTCGGTTTGTTGTCCGGCGGCGCACAACGCCCGGAGGCGGTGATGTACATGTCATGCAGCGTCAAACCATCATCGCGGCTGGTCGCATTTGGCTGACTGGCAAAACCCGCGCGGTATAACGCGGGAAACAAAAAGTTGCCAGATGCATCGCCCGTGAATTGTCGTCCGGTGCGATTCGATCCGTGCGCGCCGGGTGCGAGTCCAACAACAAGAACGCGCGCCTTCGGATCGCCAAATCCGGGAACCGGGTTGCCCCAATAATCCCAATCCATGTAAGCCTTACGTTTCGTCCGCGCCACTTCTTCGCGCCACGCCACCAGCCGCGGACATTTCCGACAAGCAATGATTTCCTTGTTCAACTGCTCAAGATCGGTTTGCATATATCAATGTTAGCACGTTTGAACATCGGCGGTTAGCAAGTCCGAAAGTTTACAGGTCAGAATGTTCAACCTGTAAAACTTTAAACCTTCCAACCTTCAAACAATTTAACCCACTTGAATTTCGTCCAATTTTCATTACACTATTTATAGGCAGAAGGAGGAAGCATGAAACCGTTCCGCAAGAATCTTGCCATTGCCATTGACGGCGGCGGCATCAAAGGCGTGGTTGTCACCACGGCGTTGACCATGCTCGAAGCACATCTCGGCTATCCGCTCCACACGCGGATTGGACTCACCGCGGGCACATCCACCGGCTCGATCATCGCGGCCGGTTTAGCGTCGAGGATGGAAGCGAAAACGCTGAATCAACTCTATCTGGATCTCGGCGACCAAATCTTCCGTCAGGGAATCAGCACAAGGCTTTGGCCGTTCTTCAATCATCGCTATTCACAAGTTCCGCTGAAGAAATCTTTGGAAAAATATTTTAGCGATAAGAACGTCGCAGATTTATGGAATGCAACTCCGCCCATTGACATTGTCATTACTACTTTTGATATTGTTGAGAATCGCACACGTTTCATCAAGCCTTATAAGAGCAAGTATGCAGAGTGGAAACTTGTTGATGCTGTGCTGGCATCAGCCGCCGCACCGACTTATTTTCCTTCCGTTGATGGAAGCTTCATTGATGGTGGCGTCGGGTCATATAACAATCCTTGTTATCTTGCGGCTTACGAAATTGCTTTTAGTTTGAATTGGAAGCTCGAAGAAACGACTCTGATTAGCATTGGCACGGGCCGCGACCCGAACGACATCAAGCGCGGCGAACCGGATCGTTTCCTGCCGATTCAATATATCAATCCGTTATTGAATGCATTTGGATACTCTGCTACGGATCAGCAAGTGGACCTCGTTAAAAAACTTTTCCCCAAGCTGGATTTCCGCCGCTTCCAAATAGACTATAAAGCGGTCATCCCTATGGATAGCCCGGCCAAAATCCCGGAGTTGACCCGTTATGGCGAACAGCTTGGACAGTTGATCCTAAACGATAACGTTGACCGCGCCATGAATGTCATTCCTGATCGCATTCCCCAAATGGGCAGTGCAATAGGTCATGCATTTCTAAAAAAATCTACAACCCAAGGTAAGACAAATAAAGTCAGGAAACATCGCGTCTTAACATCTCATAAACAATCCGCGCGAAAACATTGAAAACACAATTCTGGATTTACAATAATTCAAGGAGGAAGCATGAAGCCTTTTCGCAAACATGTAGCCATAGCCATTGACGGTGGAGGCATCCGCGGCGTTGTAGCCACGCGTGCCCTGATGACATTGGAAAATGCGCTTGGAAAATCCTCGCATGATATTTTTCGATTGGCCGCAGGAACATCAACGGGTTCAATCATCGCGGCGGGACTCAGCGCAGGCTTGACCGCCAAGGCAATGAATGACCTGTATCTTCAATTTGGCAAAACGGTTTTCAAAAAATCCTGGCGGACGTTTTTCTTCCCGCTTACGCGATATCAATATTCGAGCGACCCGCTTCGAAAGATCCTTCACGATAAGATCGGTGATATCAAGATGGGCGACTTCTGGAATGCGGTGCCGCGTACCGATGTGGTTATTATTACGATGGACCTGTTAACCAATAAATCCCGTTTCATCAAGCCCTGGAAACCTGAATATAAAGACTGGCCGGTCGTTACTGCCGTGATGGCATCAAGCTCAATCCCAGCTTATTTTCCCGTCGTCGAGGATCGTTACGTGGATGGCGGCATTGGCTCGTACGTTAATCCATGTTACATTGCTGCGTATGAAGCACTGTTCTGCCTGCAATGGAAACTCGAAGAAACTACATTGATCAGCCTCGGCACTGGCCGTGACCCGCAAGCCGTCAAACCGGGCCAGGCGAATAAGATGGCTGTATGGAACTGGCTCATTCCGCTCGAAGATGCTTTTCTCTCATCCACCAGCGATCAACAAGTTCATCTCGTGGAAACATTTTTCAAAGGACTCGATTTCCGCCGCTTCCAGGTGGACTTCAAAAAATATATTGCCCTCGACGATACAAACCACATGGATGAATTGCTTGCCTACGGCGAGCAATTAGGACAAATGATTCTTAACGATCAAGTTGATACTGCCATGGGCGTAAAGGCTGTGGCACCTAACAGAACTGATTCTATATAATCAACATCGCGTCGCCGAACGAATAAAAGCGATAACCTTCTTTCTTCGCGATCTCGTACGTTTGCAGAATCCGTTCGCGCCCGACGAACGCGCTGACCAGCATGATCAGTGTGGATTTTGGCAGATGAAAATTTGTGATCATCGCGTCCACGACTTTGAATTGGTAACTGGGAAGAATATAAAGCGAAGTAGGGCCGGTAAAAGCCGATACTCGATATTCGAGATTGAATGTTTGGAAATCGAGAGACGTACTTCGGGAGTCGTGGCCGATTCTCGATTCCCGATTCCCAACTGCTGCTGACTCCAATGTTCTCACACTTGTTGTCCCCACTGCAATCACGCGTCCGCCTGATCGTTTTGTTTGATTGATCGCGTCAGCTGTTTGCTGAGTCAGTTCACACCATTCGGTGTGGATTTTATGTTCCTGCGGATTATCTTCTGTGACTGGTGCGAACGTGTCCAGGCCAACATGCAAAGTGACATACGCAATCTTTACGCCTTGCTTTTGTAATTCATCCAATAAACGCGGAGTGAAATGAAGTCCAGCGGTCGGCGCGGCGGCGGAACCCGGTTCACGCGCATAAACGGTTTGATAGCGTTCGGGATCATTCAGCTTTTCATGAATATACGGCGGCAGCGGCACATTCCCGACTTTTGGAAAATACGGCTCGATTGGTTCTTTGAATTCAATCAAACGTTCCGCACCATTTAGTATTTCTTTGATCTCCGCTTCCGGTCCATTCTCAACGCGCACTTTACTGCCTACGCGCAAACCTTTGCCGCCGACCAGAACTTCCCAATGTAAGTCATCGCGGCGGCGAAGCAATAGCAACTCGACGCGTCCTCCGGTTGGCTTGTGCGCAAAAATCCGCGCCGGGATAACGCGCGTCTGATTCAGGACGAGTAAGTCATTCGGGCGCAGGTAACTGCCAACGTCCCGAAAGATACGATGTTCCAATTCTCCAGTATTGCGATGAAGTACAAGCAAGCGCGACGAATCGCGCGGCTCGACCGGAGTCTGTGCGATGAATGATTCAGAAAGATCGTAATCGAAATCGGAGGTTTTCGGCTGTTCCATTGAAGCGAATTATACCGATAATGATCGCGGAACACCCGGCGGACACCGAGCGTCTATGGACATACGCACGAGCCGATGTGAAACCGAGATTAATCAATAACCATACCGAAATAGCTTAGAGGTGAAAAATGAAACATCTGCTGATTTTGACTCTGATCGGTTTTTTGATCGCAGGCTGTTCCCCGGCCATCATTTCACAAAACAATGCGCCATCAGGTAATCCCAATATAGCCAGCAGGGCAAACGAAGGAACAGACGCCGAAGCCACTGCCGCCGCACAAATGGAAACGCTTCCATCCTCTATCATCGTGACGGCGAATCCAACGGCAATTCCGCTATCGCCAATACAGGGAAATACTGTCGTTCCTGTATCCAGTCCAACGTCCATTTCAACACAAGGCTGGAAGACGTTCGCAAGCGCCGTATTCGGAATCGCGATGGATTATCCGTCCGACTGGTCTGTGACGGAAAACACGGATGGCGTAACGTTTGCCTCATCACAAGGGATGACGGTCCTCTTGAAGATATCACCGTTCAACGGAACCGCATCTGGATTGATAAATCAGCGCTGCCTGCCCCAGACTAATTCTCACAAAGTGGATGCGGAGATTTGCGTCGAGACCGGTTCTTTCTTCAGCTATAGCGCTAGTTTCAAAATCATGGCGATCAATGGGAAAAACCATGAACTAATATTATCAACATCGAGCCGTGAAGCCGCGCCATTCTTTGAAGCGATGTTCGAGTCTGTCAGGCCGGCAGAATGACTCACGATATAAAAATTGGATGCCGGAGACTTTTCCCTGGCATCCAATTTTTGATTCTGAAACACCGTTATTTGCTTACGGCGTCAAACCTGTGATGTGTGTATCCCAGTTGGCAAGCACAGTGCGCGTTCCGCCGCAACTGCCGAAGGGATTGGCAATATACTGCGCGTACGTACATGTCTGCCCGATGAACTCGGATGCAATCCAGATGTTGCTGCCATCCGTCACAGCGCCGCCATAGTCACCCCAACGCGGACGCGGAGGCGAGGGATAGTTGAAGATGTAAGTTCCGCTGAAGCCATCGTCAGGTCCCGCGCCGGCACCGGAAATGTGAATATCTCCGATGCCATCGCGGCTAATGGATGTGTAGGCAGCGCTTGGGTAATAATCCTGGCCGACAAGCGTGAAAGCCATGACTCCTTTGCCATTGGGCAAAACTGAAATAGCCGGGTACGTGATATTGTTGTCTGCCACACCCATATATCCTTGATTATCAACCTCAGCGCTGATATTGCCGTGACCACCAGCGTCCACATTGACAACGAAGTAAGCGATG
>JAJYOO010000076.1 GCA_021796155.1 Chloroflexota bacterium | reverse complement strand
TGGAGTCTGTTGGGCGATACATTGATCAATGAGTTCACGCCCGATGAAATCGAAGCCGTGCTTGCTCATGAATTGGGACATCAAGTCCATCGCGATATTCCGATTTTGATCGGTTTTGGAACGCTTATGACCATGATCGGATTCTTTTTAGCTTCACTCGCGATGAATTGGGCTGTTTCGTTCTTTGGTTTCTCTGGCGTTGGAGATATTGCAGCTTTCCCCGCGCTTGGATTGATTCTGGGAATTTATGGTTTCATCACATCTCCGCTCGATAACGCGATCTCGCGTTGGCGTGAACGCATGGCGGATGAATACTCGCTTCAATCGACCGGAAAGAACGAAGCGTTTGGTTCTGCGTTTGTGCGATTGGCGAATCAAAACTTGGGCGAAGTAGACCCGGAGAAGTGGGTTGTGTTTATGTTCTATTCGCATCCGCCACTGGCCGAACGAATTGAAATGGCGAAGAATTGGAAAGAATAAGTAACTTTGTTCTCGGCGGCTTAAGCAAATAAGCCGGCCACGTTTCCCTCTTCGAGGACTTCGTAAACGTGACCTACTGTTTTGTTAAACCGATTGAATATCATCTTCGATTGTTATAAAATAAGAGCGACTGATATAGTCGCTCTTATTTTGTCCATGTGCCGCGGCGGAAGATGATTGGAAGGAGAACGATGATCACGATGATGATGCCCATCAACATGATTCCATCAGTCGAACCGGGATGCGAAATTCCCTCGAGCGTTGGGGTGGGAGTGATCTGATATTGGGCCGCGTATCCAGCCTGTGAAACGGAGTCCGTCAAAACGTCTGCGCGTGACGCGATGTTGCTCATCATCGCAATTGCGAACGCCATGATAACCCCAAATATAATTTTTAGGAGATTTTTCGACATAACTTTTCGCCAAGTATATCATGGTGTAAAATTGTACTAAGTTTGTTTTTTAACCAATTTTCATATTTTATATGTACTTCGTATGTATTTTGATGTATAATGCCGCCGTTAAGTTTTTGGAGGGATGTGGGTTTCCTGTTCTTGGATGTACTTTAGTAGTGTTTTGGAATAAATCTCTTTCTTAGGAGCATCCATGATCAAAAAGTTCTTCAATGTGCTGAACCAGCCACTTGGTCGGATCGGCATATTCATCGTTGCATTGGTGGTGCTCAGCGGAGCGATCTGGGGCATTGCCCAGGCACAGAAGCCGCCTGACCAACCGATTCAATTTCCCCACAATTTGCACGTTCGATTGGGTATTCAATGTTTATATTGTCATTCTGGCGCGTTACGGGGGCCATCGCCGGGAATTCCCACTGAAACAAAGTGCTGGGGATGTCACCAGCAAATTGCAATTCAAGGTACGGAGCTGCCAAAGCTTGCCGCATACGTAAAAAATAATCAGCCGATTGATTGGGTGCCAGTCGCACAAGTACCGGACTTTGTGCATTTCGTTCATCGCCCGCACATTGCGGCGGGTTTGAACTGCGAAGATTGCCATGGCAACGTCAGCGCCATGACCGTCTATCAAAACCCGCAAGTGATGAACATGGGTTGGTGTCTCAATTGTCATCGAGCCAAGACGGAGAACAACCCGCAGAATAATCCGAACAACGATCCGGCAGTTGCCGCGCAGCTTGAGGCTTTGCGGGTTAAGCTGACCGATTGTAGTACCTGTCATTACTAGACCGGGCACAGAGGAAGAGAGAGAGAAGATGGAAAAGAAGATTTCCCGGCGTGACTTTTTGAAAATTGCTGGCGTCGGCGCGGCGACAACTGCCGTGCTAACCGGCTGTGGTCCGGCATCGCGTTATGTAACGCGTCAGCCCTACATAAAAATGCCGGAGTATACCTATAACGGTTTAAGCACTTATTACGCCACAACTTGCCGCGAATGTTCTGCAGGTTGTGGCTTGATTGTTCGTACGATGCAGGGGCGCGCAATCAAAACAGAAGGAAACCAAAACAATCCGGTCAACCTCGGCAAAACTTGTGCGCGCGGCCAGGCAACGTTGGAGGGCTTATACAATCCAGATCGTGTGACCGATCCCGCCCAACGTGATAGCCGAGGCTCAACAATTACGAAAAAGATGGATTGGGATTCGGCGGTTCAAGTAGTGACGGATGCGTTGAGCAAGAACCAGCCCGATGAAATTGCTTTTTTGATGGGATTGGCTCCCGATCATCTCTTTGACTTGGTGACGGATCTGACCAAAGCCATTGGCGCGGCGGCCCCGATTCGTTTCGGCGCGCTGGGCATGTTCGAAGCACGCGCCACGTTGATTCAAGCCGCGAATGATATGTTCGGCCAGGCTGGTTTGCCATTTTTTGATATTGCCAATTCAGATTTGGTCTTTTCATTTGGCGCAAATTTCCTCGAAACATGGCTGTCACCAGTTGCACAAACTCGAGAATATTCGCAACTGCGGCGGAGCGCCCCCAACAGCCGTGGCTATTTTGTGCAGTTTGAGCCGCGCATATCACAGACAGGCGCAAAAGCCGACGATTGGATTCCGATCAAGCCGGGGAGCGAAGCATTGGTTGTACTGGCGATTGGCCGTCTCGTTGCAGAAGCAAATAATCTCACATTACCCACAGCCTTTTCCAACGCAGATGTGAATGCCGCGGCGTCCGCGGCAGATGTCAGCGTGGACACGCTCAAACATCTGGCAAGTTTGTTCGCAAGTGCGAAACGTCCGTTGGCAATCCCCGGCGGCGCGGCACTTGGACAAAGCAACGGCTTGCAAGTTGCAGATGCCGTGCTGGCGCTCAATGCTTTGGTTGGAAATGTTGGTAAAGATGGTGGCGTGTTCCTTTCACCGGTCGCGCCGCTGACCGATGCTTATCATCGTCCCGCCAATCTCAAGGAGATGTCTGATTTCGTTGATCTTTTGAAATCTGGCAAGATCAGAGTTTTGTTCGTGCATGGAGTCAACCCCGTCTTTGAGCTGCCAAAATCACTTGGACTTGAAGATGCGATGTCCAAAGTTATTCAGGTGATTTCATTTTCGAGCTTTCCAGATGAGACAGCGTTACAAGCAGATTATGTTTTCCCCGATCACCATGGGCTTGAGTCATGGGGCTACCAACAAGTTGCGACCGGCTCAAGCTCGTCCGTGCTTTCGGGCGCGCAGCCAGTTGTGGTTCCATTCTTCAATACAAAAGCCACAGCCGATGTGCTGCTGGCTGCCGTTCAAAAAATTGGCGGCGCGGCTGCTTCTGCCTTGAAGTTCAAAGATGAACTGGAATATATCCAAAGCAAGTTGAGCACCTTGATTTCAGAGTCGGATAGCTTTTTCACTGCACCGGAGATCAATACATTCACGGCTTATTTCCAACAATATGGCGGCTGGTGGAAGACAACTGACAATCGCGTTGCACCGTCAGCTGGAGACGCGTTGAATAAAACGTTCAACGCAACCCCGGCGCAATTCAACGGCGATGGAGATTTCTTCTTCCTGCCATTCGTTGCGCCCGTGATGGCGGAAGCCGGAGCCAACAAACCGTGGTTGCAGGAAATTCCCGATCCGACCACGACCGTCGTTTGGAACACGTGGGTTGAGATCAATCCCGATACGGCTAAGAAATTAGGTATTCAGGATAGTGATGTTGTTTCCATTACATCCAGTGCGGGGACGGTGGAAGCCTCGGTTTATGTATATCCGGCCATTCGTCCCGATGTGATTGCCATGCCATTTGGCCAAGGACACACCGCTTATGGTCAATTTGCACAAGGGCGCGGAGTCAATCCCGCGGACCTGTTGAGCAATTCAACGAATGAAGCTGGCGATCTGGCTTTCGCTTCGATGAAAGTCAGTGTGAAGAAGACCGGAAAGACAAAGCAGTTGTCTCGCACGGAAAGCATTCTTGGCGTTTATGGAAATTATTTACCGAAGTAGGAGAGATAAATTATGGCGAATGACGTACAGACTCCTTTAAAAGATGTACAAGCGCAACAGCAATCTTCGGGCAAATGGGGAATGGTTGTTGACCAGGATTTATGCACCGGATGCCAGGCTTGTGTGGCCGCGTGTTCGATGGAAAACAACGTTCCGTTTGTCGGCGAGGTGGACGCGGGCTACGGACGCAATATGCAATGGATCCGCATTGAACGTTTTTGGCAGGGAAGTTATCCCAATGTCAAGATGGTACCGTTTCAACCGGTGATGTGCCAGAACTGTCATAACGCGCCGTGCGAACCAGTCTGTCCGGTGTACGCTTCCGTACACAGCCTATCCGAAGATTTGAATTTGCAGGTTTATAACCGTTGTGTGGGCACGCGTTATTGTGCCAACAATTGCCCGTACGAGGCGCGTGTGTTCAATTGGCGCGATTATATGGACCCTCGACAGCGGCCTGAGTTGGTGACGCTTTCAAATCAATGGAATCCCGATGTGACCGTGCGGCGACGCGGCGTGATGGAGAAATGCACATTCTGCATCCAGCGCATCCGTCACGCGGAAGATACAGCGGCTTCTGAAAATCGCGAGATCCGCGATGGGGAAGTGGTTCCTGCTTGCGCCCAAGCCTGCCCGGCGAGTGCCATCACTTTTGGAAGAATTGATGACCCAACCACAAAGGTCAGTCAGGCGGCAGATACCAGCCGCGGTAGCCATTTGTTGGAAGAGCTCGGTACGATACCTCATGTAACTTACTTGGCGGGAGGAGCTTAATGAACGCAATCGCAAAAGCATTACCTAATCTTCGTCCGGAGGAAATGGAAGATCCAAAAGAGCATTTGATGCATGACCCGTTGCCACGCGGTGAAATGAACAGAATGGTGCTGGAGTCGATGCACACTACCACATGGAAATATTGGACAGTTGTAACCATCCTCGCATTCCTCGTTGTGACCTGCCTGGGATATGCATGGTATTACCTGATCATGCAAGGCTTGGGCGTATCTGGCGACAACCGCCCTGTCTACTGGGGTGTCTTTCTGGTTAATTTTGTTTACTGGATCGGCCTCAGCCACTCTGGCACACTGACTTCGGCGATTCTGCGTGTTTTGAAGATTGAGAGCAGACGCCCTTTCACACGCGTGGCGGAATTGATGACTGCCTTCGCCATAGTTAATGCTGGCCTCAGCATCTTCATGCACATGGGACGCGTCTGGCTTGGTTATTGGTTAATCCCGTACCCGAACGAACGCGGCATCTGGCCCGATTTTCACTCGCCGTTGATGTGGGATTTTATGGCGATCACCACGTACCTGATTTGCAGTTCGCTATATCTTTACCTGCCGCTCATCCCGGACCTGGCGATGGTACGTGACCGTTCCAAAGGCTGGGTCAAAACTTTCTACAAGATCTTCGCGATTGGTTTCCGCGGCACAGAAGGTGAGTGGAAGAATCTGCATCTGGCAATGAACATCTTTGCCTTTGCGATCATCCCGGTGGCGTTCTCAGTGCATACGATCGTGGCCTGGGACTTTGCGATGGCAACCCGGCCTGGTTGGTCTTCTTCAGTCCTTGGGCCATACTTTGTTGCCGGAGCTTTGCTATCGGGCGTGGCGGCAGTGCCGATTGTGCTTTTTTTCGTCCGCTCCACCATGAAGAACATGAAATACTTTCTTCGTCCGGAGCATTTTGATACGGTTGGCAAAATGCTACTGATCATATCCATGGGCTGGGCTTATTTCTACTTCAACGATTACATCGTTCCGTGGTACGCAGGCGATAAATGGGAAAAAATCTTGACTCTTTTTATTGAAGCTGGTCCGCAGGCGTGGCTGTGGTATCTGATGTTGTTCTGTAACATCGTCGTGCCTTGGTCAGTTTTGTGGAGAAAGAAATGGAGGCAGACACCCTGGCTGATGGCGATTGTCGGCATCCTGATCAATATTGGCATGTATACCGAGCGCTACATCATCGTTCCCGAAATGTCGACGATCAACCGCATGCCCTTCACTTGGCGCATCTATATTCCAAGAGTGGAAGTCATACTTACCATTGGAACCTTTGCCTTATTCCTTCTGCTTTACTTTGCAGCTTCAAGAATCCTCCCATTGATCCCCAACTGGGAAGTGCAGGAGGGGCAGGAGGGCCATATCCTGCGCAAAATCGGTAAAGCCAAGATTCCGACCATAAGTCAAATTGATTAAGGCGGAAGGAGTTTACGAATGTCTGATTCCAATACGCTTTTGGCAGTGTTTGAAGATATTGAACCTGCAGCCGATGGTATCGGCAAGCTGCATGAACTGGGCGTCGCAGATGAAAATATGAATGTTATTTCGGGCATCCCGATCAGGCCGGCCATTTTGGAACGTCCGTCAGCTGTTACCCGCGTTGGCTGGATCGCACTGGCAGGCGCGATCCTTGGATTGCTATTGGCTATCTTCTTAGTTTGGGGAATACCCTATTTATTTCCATTGGATGCCGGCGGACAACCGATTTACCCCTGGCCACAGCTATTGATCATTATGTTTGAGATGATCATGCTTGGCTTAATGGGCTTTGCCTTCCTTGGCATGTTGGTGGATAGCGGCATTCCTTCTTATACTCCGAAAGAATATGTTCCTGAGATCAGTGATGGCAGAATCGCTGTATTGTTCAGTTGTCCAAAAGAGGAGCAAAGGAAATTTGTGGATGCGCTGACAAAATTGGGTGCTAAATCTGTGGAGCCTGCGGAGGCGCGTCAACTATGAGCACGAGTTGGAAAGTAATTCTCAAACGGTTGGGAATCGTAGCAGTCGTTGTGCTCGTGCTCTTTGGAGTGGTGGAATTATTTGCTTACGATGTGATAAAGATTCAATTCGTCAGCTTCATGGCGATTTCGCCGGCCATGCAACCGATGGAGAACCCGCTTCCCGTCCCGGCGCAGTCAATTCCGATTGAAGGTCCGGCTTACATTCCGAACATGGGCGCGCCAAAGAACCCCGTCCCAGCGGATCAAGTCTCGATCGCGCGCGGCGCAGAATTGTTCCACATTAACTGCACCGCCTGTCACGGCGAAGATGCCAAAGGTGATGGGCCAGTCGCGCCGTTCCTGCAAAAGCAGAAGCCAGCTGATCTGACCAGCCCCACAGTCCAGTTCTTGAGCGATGGCGCAATCTTCATGGTGATCTCTAATGGGTTCGGCATGATGCCACCGCTTAATGAAAACCTGACGGTGCGCGAGCGGTGGGATGTTGTGAACTATCTACGAACCTTGACGAATTCATCTTCAACTGCAGCCACACCAACGGCGACACCCTCTACGAGTCCGTCTCCAACGCCGACAGTTTCGGGCGCGTCTGCTACTGCGACTTCTTCTTCTCAAACCGAGCCGGAACCGACTGAAGAGGTTGCGCGTCCGTCCAATCCCGGCGGGCCGGGTGATGCAATCAATTTGACCGGTGATCCGAATTCAGGAGCGCAGATTTTTGCGAACAATTGTCAAACTTGCCATAACGCTCAAGGCAAAGGCGGAATTCCCAATCCAGGTTCGAGTGATGGAACATTTCCATCCCTAAACCCGATTGATCCGACCATCAAAAATTCAGATCTCAAGACATTCGCATATAACCTTGATTTGTTCATCCAACATGGTTCTACACCCGAGTCGCTACCAGGGGCTGCCCCAACGTCAATGCCTGCCTGGGGTGACAAGAATGCCCTGACACAGCAGCAGATTGCGGATGTGATTGCATACATCATCAGTCTGAATCCTTAAAGTAGGAAGATATCATGGATGATTTTCGCAAAATACTTTACGCCGTTGTCATCGGGTTTATTGTTGTAATCGTTGGATGGGTTTCGTTCGTCACTTTTTCAGGATGTGGTTTGTCTCTGAACAATTGCAATGCCGCTACGATAAAAGTGGAACGAACTTCGATTCCAACATTGATTCCGGCGACGCTTCCAGCGCAGGTCCGCTTTCTTGGAGCGACTGCAACGGTTGTTTCCACGGCAACCACGCCAACAACCGAAGCGGCCGCCTCGGCTTCCGGTGAAACTGAAACAGAGAATACTGTCGCGCGTCCATCCAACCCGGGCGGGCCGGGACCAGCCATTGGCTTAACGGGCGATCCGGTTTCGGGCGCGCAAATCTTCGCGACCAATTGCCAGATTTGTCATAACACGCAAGGCACCGGCGGAATTCCCAATCCGGGTTCGACCGATGGCTCGATCCCATCCCTCAATCCGATTGACCCAACCATCGCAAATGTCGACTACAAAACGTTTGCCACGAACATTGACTTGTTCGTAGAGCATGGTTCGCGACCCGAAGGCGTCAACCCGACGTTCTCCATGCCTGCCTGGGGCGATTTGAAAAAGCTCACGCCTCAGCAGATTGCAGATGTGATCTCATATATCATTAGTCTAAATCCTGTTTCGACGACGGCCGCATCTGCAACGGAAGCGCCGACGCCAATCGGCGGCGTGGACATTGCGCGCCCATCGAATCCTGGCGGTCCCGGTGATGCAATCAACCTGACAGGCGACCCAACTTCCGGCGCGCAGATTTTCTCTCAAAATTGCGTGTCCTGTCATAATACAGAAGGCACAGGCGGAGTTCCCAATCCCGGTTCGGATGATGGAACCATCCCGCCGCTGAATCCGATTGATCAAACCATGGTCAGCTCGGATTACAAAACCTTTGCCTATAACATTGATCTGTTCGTCCAGCATGGTTCCACGCCATCCGGCCCCAGTCCGACGTTCTCGATGCCGCCGTGGGGCGACTCTGGAAAGCTGACACAGCAACAAATCGCGGATGTGATTTCGTATGTCATCAGCCGAG
>JAJYOO010000075.1 GCA_021796155.1 Chloroflexota bacterium | reverse complement strand
GCTCGCCTTCGTAGACTTTGGTATACTGCTTTTCGGAACTCGCTGATGGATTTGTTTTTGCTCACACAGAAACTTTATCAGCAAGTTCCATTTCTTGTTAAGCTCCAACGAACTCTAAACTCAAGTTGTTAAATATTAGTGATGAATATGTACTGGGGTAAAAGAAGCAAATCCTATTCCGGTTGAATTGGAAATTGTAGTCTCCAGCTTTTATCTCCGTACCGCTTATCGAAAGCGATCAGTTTCTGCTGGTGTTCGTCCACCTGATATGTGATCATCTCGCGGCGCGAGGACGGAGATACCAGGTCCATGGTTAGATATTCGAATATCGCATTGATCTCCGAGAATTCCAGGTCGCGGGCGATCTCATATGCGTCATCCAATGTTTTGACTTTGCTAAGGCAATTATCTTCGACGGACGCCATCGCTTTATGGACGCTGAGACTTATTGCGCGGCTTTCAGGAGCTTTAAGTTTTTCCGCGGACAAGGATTCGTAAACGACGCGTAATTCTCCCATATGACCAATCTCGTCCCGGCGCAGATCGCTCCAAAAGCCAGACATACCAGGTGCGCGCGAAAACCGTTTCGAGAAGATCGCATACAGATCGGCGACTCTCTTTTCGATCCGTATTGCGCGTTCGAGAATTTCCCCAATCGTCAAATCAACATTTTGAGTGACCACTTTTCCTCCCACACATATTACACTGGCAGTTCTCTCGTCCCTCAGACGGCAATTTTATTCCTGCCTTGCGTACACACTATACAACTTCGTTACTCTGGAGTCAATAAGGCTATTTACAGACTCATTTGCCTTGGATGGGAAGCAGCAATTTTTCTCCTCGCCGATCAGAACGAATCGCCAGCGCGTGAAAGAGTACAGCCAACAACAGGAATGGTAAAGCCAAAACGGCATAACCGAACCAGTCCCGGCGGTTGTGGGCGGGGATGTGGGATCGGTGAGAGCGCCCATAAGAAAGATGAACAGGATGCCGTCCAGCGACAAAAAATACAGTCCGCGATAAACCCATCCATCCGCCAGATGCGGAGCATAGAACCGGAACAGCCGTTGGAAGAAATTGCGGTCATTTGTACTGACGATTGGCCGGTTATGCGGAATGTCCATGGTCGCATTTACATACGCCTTGATCGCGTCCAATTCCGATGCGACTTCCTTCTGGATTTCATCAACCTTCTGGCCCGTTAATCCGTGAACCAAAAAACGGTTTCTGTTCATATTAGCATCGCGGCTCAAGTCCGAGGGATTGCCGGGAACAATCTATCTGCCGTCGTACGTCAATTCTTTGAGCGGAAAGCCCATCCGCCGTGGAAAAGGCCAGTGGTTTGAGTCCGTGATGAGTGATAAAATAAAAATCATCTTTTGAAGGGATCGGATTATTATGAGCGACAAGAAAAACGACTTTCCGAAAGTTTATCCGTTCGTTCAACCCGACCCGCCGCCTCATACGCGGCCAGCAACACCGCCGCCGACATTTAAATCAAATAGCAAAATCTCTCAACGCGGTTTGTTGAGCGCATTGACGTTGATTCTAAGCCTCAGCGCGCTGACAGTCGCCATGCTCGGCGGGGCCAGGCTCATCCTTGAAATTTTCAGCGAGGGACTCTTCAAACAAAACCCGAGCGTACTCATCGCTCAGGCAATTGTGTTAGGTATCGCCTATTTTCTGGGCTGGCTGGCTGCTATTGTTTGTATTCGAGTCTATAACAACTTGATTCTGCCGATCATCATCCAAATCTATACCTGGGCATGTTTGATCGCAGTTGATATTTTATATCTGAAGATTATCCAAAAGCTGTATGCACAAGGTTACGATGTTTCCCATTATCTAGTCTATTTTATGCTCATGGCTGCGGGGCTGGGTGCATTGGTTGGGTTACATTTGATTCTCGATGGGCATGATTTGCGACCTTATGCACCGCCGCTTTTTGCAATGTGTCTTGTTGAGTTAGGATTTATTGTGTTTCGTTATATTTTTGCGGTGGAAGAAAAACTAAAGGACGGATACCTCTGGTATCTTTTTGGCGATTTGTTTTTTCTCAGCATCATGATAACTTTCTCATTCCTCATGCTTGCTCACCTTGGCATTCTCACGCCATTGCGGAAAAGGCTAACCGGCTTCTTCGACCGGAATAGCGTCGTGATACGCCCTGAATCATAAAAGAAAAACTTCCGAAGCGCTGGCTTCGGAAGTTTTATTTATGCGCGGTTCATACGGAATTATCTGACGCTGATCGTAAAGCCTGCCATCTGGCGCGTGAAGCGTTGCGTTCCAGTCACAACCAGCACAGCGTCTTCACCGGACTTCAATGAAAGCGGGATGTCTGCCGACTCATCGGAATTGAGTGCGATGTTTTGGACTGTGGTTTGATCGCTGCCTTGAAGGATGAGTGCAAGACGGAATGTTTGCGGTAGCGCATTTTCGACGCGTGCAAAACCGTTGGCTTGCCATCCGCCGTCATCCGCCTCGAAATCGGACGAGTAGTTGGCTGCCGGGAAAGAGACATCGTCCAGCAAAAAGCCTTCCCCGTTAACCGCTGCATCCGTGACGTATTCGAATCGCAACTGGACTTTTTTGCCGTCATATTGCGAAAGGTCAACGCTTTCGTTGATCCATTGTGCGTTGTCTCCGCCGCCGCTCATCGCCGTGTAACCGCAGCCATACGCGTTGCCGGATGTATCGTTGTTGAAACAGCTTGGCGTCTTAATGATCTGCCAGCTTTGTCCGTCCGTGGATGTTTCGAGATACACGTAGTCGTAACCTTTCTCGATGTCATACCATGTCCAATAAGAGAATTGTGCCGGGCCGGTTACATTGGTCAAATCGAATTCGCGCGTCAGTGTCATATCAGACGAGTCACCTTTGTTCGACCAGAACGCGTATTTGCCTGAGTGCATATCGGTCGGCAGAAGCTTCGCCAGCGTTGAACCTTGGAAGGAAAGTGTGTAATTCCCGGCGCAGTTGATCTCGATATATTCCGCGCCGTATTGATTGACCGATCTATTCATCGGCGATTGCGGACAGTTACCAATGGTTTGAGTCGGATCAGCTTTCGGCGCGTTGGGATAATTATGATAAACGTAACGTCCATCACCGACTTTGCCATCCTGCAAATACATTGTGACCATCCAGTCCATCACAACATCATCGGCGGTAATCAACTTTCCCGTCTGCGGATCGGTGATGTTCAGATTCTTGAGCGTATCGTCCACGCTCGGCAGGCCATTTTCCTGGTCTTTGACAAGGGCTTGTGTAGCCTTGTCGCCGAAACGGTCGAGGAAATAATCGAGGAAGAGGAAAGACTCTCCATAATGGGGGCCGTTCGCGCCGGGGTCCGGAAGCCAGTCCGTCAAATTCAGGTCGGGATGCGTGATGTAGGCATAGTCGAAATAAGGCGAATATCCATTCAAAAATTCTGCCAGCACCGAGAAACCTTCGTTCATCCATGATGTTTCGTTACGGTCGAGATTCCAATGGATCATGTGTTGGAACTCGTGTGCCAGCACGCTGTATGTTTCTGTTGATCCGAGGTCCATGTTGTCCGCGTTGAAGACGAACATCTCATGTCCGTTGGAATATTTATGCACCAGCGGATTGTATTCATCGGGTGTCGAGAAATATCCGGCGTTCGATGCGCCCGTGCCGCGCGCGTAAACAATGTAAATATGCGGATCGTTATCCACGCCGGGCGTCCATTCGCTGCCAAAGAATTCGCGGTCGGTTGGATAGATTTTGTTCTCGAATGTATCCATCAACGCCTTCATATCATTCTTGTTGACCGACACACCATTCTCTGCCCAGAAATACGTGTGAGGCGTGATGTAATCCAACGTGGCCGTGACTTGGAAATTGTCGTTGGTGTCCACGTTGCTGATCCAGAATTTTTGCTGGTCGCCAACCTGAAAAGGTTGTGTCGGCGCAGGCAATGTATGCGGCACGTTGCAGATGTTTTCGAGACGGCACGCCAGATCATACAAGTCGCTATCAGGAACGACAACATTTGTCAGTGTGTTCACCGTGTCTGGTGAAATTGATTCAACCGGTGGGCGCGTGACAGCAACAGATGGCGTTGCTGTACCGCCGTTCAATGATGGGATCGGCAATGTCGGCGAAATGGACGGGCTATTAAAATAAAAATAGACGGCAACTCCGCCGATCAATAGCACCAGCGCGCAGATGCAAAATAAAACAACGATGATCGCGATGATCAGGCCGCGATTGGATGACTTGGGCGTTGTTTGATCCATGAGATATTCTCCTGTGTTGGATTTCCCGATGTTAACCGAATTTTGCCAAATCTGCTTAATGATTTGGCAAATAGAAACATGATTAGTTCCGAATCCAATTTTGTAACTTCTTGTTCCATGATCCAAAAGGATCAGCCACGAATTTCACAAATTGACACGAAAATTCCCGATCCGTTTTTTGGGTCGGGAATTGACATTGACCTCATCTTGAAAATTCGTGAAATTCGCGTTAATTCGTGGCCGAATCCTTAATGGAGGTGAGTCGTGTTGGGTTACGCAGCGTTTGCGGGCTGCCGAGTCTTACGGATCGCTTGAGCCGTTTGGAAACTGATCTTATCGGTCTTCTCGTCTACATCCACTAAAACGGTCGCGCCGTTCTTGAATTTACCGCCGAGCAACTCCACTGAAAGCGGACTCTCGACGTATTTTTGGATGGCGCGTCGCAGAGGCCGCGCCCCAAACGCGGGATCATAACCTTCCTTGGCAAGCCATTTGCGCGCCGCCTCGGTCAGTTCGACTTTGATGCCATATTCGTTCAAACGATCTTGAACTTCCTTGATTTGCAGATCAACGATCCGTTCCATCTCTTCGAGCGAGAGCGGTGAGAACATGATGATCTCGTCAATGCGGTTGAGGAACTCAGGACGGAATGTGCCTTTGAGCGCCTTCTCGATCTTATCGTGCGACTCGCGTTCTTCATCGTCCGTCTTTTGCTGGAGGAAGCCAAGGCTGCCGCTCTTCCGCACATATTCCGTGCCGAGGTTCGATGTCATGATCAGAATCGTGTTGCGGAAATCCACAACATTACCCTGACCATCCGTCATGCGGCCATCATCCAAGATTTGCAGGAGCGCATTCCAGACTTCAGGATGAGCTTTCTCGATTTCATCGAACAGCACGACTCGATAGGGGCGACGGCGGACGGCTTCCGTTAATTGGCCGCCTTCTTCGTAGCCGACATATCCGGGCGGCGCGCCGAACAAACGCGAGACCGTGTGTTGCTCACGGTATTCCGACATATCCACGCGCACTAATGCATCTTCGTCGTCGAACATGAACCATGCCAGAGCTTTCGCAAGTTCCGTCTTGCCAACGCCAGATGGCCCAATAAAGATGAACGAACCAATTGGCCGCGACGGATCTTTCAAACCGGAACGCGCGCGGCGGATCGCATCTGAAATGGCATGGATGGCTTCATCCTGACCGATGATGCGTTCATGCAGGCGGTCTTCCATTTGTAGAAGTTTCTGCGATTCGCTTTCCATCATCTGGCTGACGGGAATGCCTGTCCATTGATGGACAACTTCCGCGATGTCATTCACGTCCACAACTTCATCGAGCTGATGTTCCACTTCCCATTTATCGCGCTTGGCATGATATTCATCATCTTTGCGTAAGCGTTCCACTTTGATCTCTGCTGCGCGTTGGTAATCGCGGGAGTTGGATGCAGCGTCCTCTTCCGCTTGCAGACGGTCGAGTTCTGCTTTCATTTCTTTCAGGTCCTGTGGCATGGAGTAAAGCGCCACACGTAGTTTTGCCGCGGCTTCATCCATCAGGTCAATGGCTTTATCCGGCAGGCGGCGGTCGGTCACATAACGATCTGCGAGACGCGCCGCAGACACCAACGCTTCATCTGCAAAACGGACTTTATGATGTGCCTCGTAACGGTCGCGCAAGCCTTGCAGCATCTTGATCGTGTCATCCACGCTCGGCTCTTCGACATAGATCGGAGCGAAGCGTCGTTCGAGCGCTGCGTCTTTTTCAATATATTTATGATATTCGTCCAGCGTCGTCGCACCGATGGTTTGCAGCTCGCCGCGAGCCAACGCGGGCTTGAGCATGTTCGATGCGTCCATCGCACCTTGTGCGGCACCTGCACCGACGACCGTGTGCAGTTCATCAATCATCATGATGATCTCGCCCTGTGCGCGCTGGACTTCTTCGATCACAGCCTTGAGCCGCTCTTCGAATTCACCGCGGAAACGTGATCCAGCAATCATTGCGCCGAGATCGAGCGCGACAACTTTTTTGCCTGAAAGAATTTCAGGCACATCGTTGGTCGCAATCTTTTGTGCCAGACCTTCAACGATGGCTGTCTTGCCGACGCCTGCTTCGCCGATCAACACAGGGTTATTCTTGGTACGCCGCGAGAGAATTTGAATCAGGCGCAGGATTTCATTATCGCGTCCGATGACGGGATCCAGCTTGCCTTCCCGCGCGAGCTGCGTCAAGTCACGCGAATATTTCTCGAGCGTGCGATAACGCGTTTCGGCCTGCGGGTCGGTGACGCGCTGTCCGCCGCGCAAATCCTGAATCGCATCGTAGACCCGGTCACGGGTCAGGCCAGCAGATTCGAGAATGCGCGCTGCAGGCGTGTTCCGCTCGGTCAAAATCGCAAGGAAAATGTGCTCGGTTGAAATATATTCATCTTTAAGCCGGTTGGCTTCTTCGTTCGCTAAATCAATAATCCGCTTGACACGCGGCGTGATAAAGATTTGTCCCGCGCCGCCACCGAAAATGTTCGCCTTCGGGCTGGCGCGCAAGGTCGCATCGAGGCGCTCTACAAGCGCGTCGGGACTCACATTCAATTTTTCTAGAATTTGGGGAATTACGCCGCCCGGTTGTTCGATCAGCGCCAGCAAAATATGCTCGGTGTCAATCTGATTATGGCCGTAGCGCTGGATAATTTCCGCGGCGCGCTGCGCTGCTTCCTGGGCACGTTCCGTAAATCGGTCAAATCGCATCATGGTTGAATCCTCCGCAGGGACGTTTTTTGCCCCTGCCAATAGCACCAAGCCGCATTATAACAAAGTCGTGTCGGCGGATTGTCTGCAAGCCGTAAGATTTACATTAGACTTTCCGATGGCGAAACGGTCGGAGATAGTAACACCTGGAAGTGCCGCGGAAAGCTGTGGTTGCAAGGGCGCGTAGCCAGCGGCCACACCGCCAGTGATGCTCGCACTGCGGACGAGAGTCCGCCTTTTTAAATAGGATCCTTGGATTGGTTGAATAAAGCGTTAGGAGGATAAATATCATGGAGAATCGTCGCTTGACTATTCTCTTTTTATGTAAGATAATTATGAATACTTGAGCAATCATTCAAATAATATGCTGATAAAAAATCAAACATCCACACATCTTGCCGATTTGTTTGGTGCCCTCAGCGACCCAACGCGTTTGAGAATCATCTCCATTTTGCTCGATGACGAAATGAATGTTGGCGAGATTTCGGCTCAACTCAATATGACCGTATCGGCAGTATCGCATCAATTGCGTGGATTGCGACATATGAAGCTTGTCCGTAGTCGAAAAGAGGGGCGGCAGGTATATTATGCTCTCGATGACGATCATGTGGCAAAGCTTTATCTGATGGGCCTTGACCATGTGGAACATGGATGAACTATGCAGCCACATACTCATACTCATTTTAGTGATGTCGCAAAACAAACTACTTCTCGCCTGGCGCTTTCACTTGGCCTGACGGCGTTGTTTGTCGTCGTCGAAGCCTCGGCGGGATTTTTTGCCAACAGTTTGGCTTTGCTTACGGACGCTGCTCATAATCTCACGGATGTGATTGCGCTTGGCATTAGTTGGTACGCAGTCAGTCTTGCAACGCGGCCGTCTAATTCGCAAAAAACCTACGGTTATCATCGCGCCGGTATTTTGGCCGCACTGGTCAATTCGACAACGCTTGTGTTGATTTCATTAGGCGTTTTCTACGAAGCGTATCGGCGTTTTCTTTCTCCGCCGGAAGTCAAGTCGCAGGTGTTAATTGTTGTTGGAATTATTGCAGTTGTTGTCAATTTAGTCACGGCACTTCTCGTTCACCGCGGGAGCGACCGCGATTTGAATCTGCGTTCGGTTTTTATTCATTTGATGGGGGACGTTTTGTCAACTGTCGGCGCAGTCATCGCGGGCGTTATCATTTATTTCGCGCGCGCTAATTGGCTTGATCCATTTGTCAGCGTGTTGATCGGCTTTCTGATTCTGTGGAACGCGTGGGGCATCCTGCGCGAGACAGTTAGCATTTTGCTCGAGTCCACGCCGCGCGATGTAGACGTCAGTGTGATGGTGCGCGACATGCTGAAGATCAAAGGCGTGTTGGGCGTACATGATCTTCACGTCTGGAGTCTGACGCAAAACCTGCGGACGATGTCCGCACACATTCTAACGAATGATGTTTCCATTAGTGCGGGAGCAGATATTCAACGTCAGGTCAACGAACTTGTTTTCAAACGTTATAACATCGCGCACGCTACGCTTCAACTTGAATGTCAAGACTGTGATCCCGATTCGTTGTATTGTGACTTGAACGAAGCAAACCAGCCGCACGCTGAAGCAATGAGCGAAAATAAATAGCGGACGGAACGTCCGCTATTTTTATCGGGATAAACCGTCAGCCTATTTTCCTTTTCCATGAAAAGCGCTTTCCCGCTAGAAGTCCGATTATGAACG
>JAJYOO010000074.1 GCA_021796155.1 Chloroflexota bacterium | reverse complement strand
CCGACTTATACGCCCCAGCCAAGCGTCGGACCTTTGCCCAGTGGGAACGTTTCCCAGCCGTTCGCGCCGGGACTTTTTGCATAGGTCACATCAACGACAATGGCCAAATCGGGATGCAAATCAAATGCGGATGTAGCTGAACCGCCCAATGTCTCTTCTTCCTGCGACGTGGCAACGGCCCATACATCCCAATCATGAGATTTGCCCTGAAGTTCCTGCAAACAAACCGTCAGCGCCGCGACAGACGCGCGATTATCGAGCGAATGTCCGCTGATGGTTTCGCCAGCCAGATCAAGCGGCGACGTGTTGAATGAAACGAGATCACCCACCTGGACAAGACCCGCCACTTTTGACGGAAGCAGGCCCACGTCCACGAGAAGATGCGGAAGGTCAATCGCACCATCGCGTTTATCTTCCGGTAGAGTCTTCATCGGCGGCATCACAATGACGCCAGGCAAATCCTGTCTGCCGTGAACAATGACCGGCGTCCCAGGCAGGATGCGTGGATCAATCCCGCCGATCGCGTCCAAGTGAATGAAGCCATCAACAACTTGCGTAACGATCAGGCCAATCGCGTCCATGTGTGTTGCGATCATAATGGAGGAACGCGGTGATTTGGCGCGGCCCTTTTTGAGCCCATGCAGTGAACCGAGGCGGCTGATGGAAACTTCATCCACCAACGGTTTCCATGTTTCTTCGATGAGATGAGCAACCGGACCTTCATAAGCCGAAAGTCCGGAAGCAGAGATCAGCGATTTGAGAAAAGGAACAATGTCTGTCATGGTGTTGGAGGAAACGGCGTAATGCTGGCGGTGGGCGTGTTCGACGCCGTTGCCGTTGATGTAGGAGAAGGAGTCAAAGTAAATGTGGGCGTAAATGTAGCTGTCGGCGAGGGCGTGAACGTGGCTGTGTCGGTCGGAGTAAAAGTAGCTGTGGGCGTATAAGTCGGCGGGCGGAATGGTGTGAAAGTAATTGTTGGTGTCAAAGTCTGTGTGCCGGTCGGTGTTAAGGTCGGAGTATCCGTTGCCGTGCCGGTAAGAACCAATGGTGTAGGACTCAACGTCGGCGTGGAAGAAGCTGCCGTGGAAGTAATCGTTACTGTCGGCGTTGCAGTTGTCGGCGCAGGCGCAAACATCACGGCAACCCCCCCGAGGCAATAACAAGGAATCGTGGCGAGGATGATTGCGATCAGGATAAGATGTCGGCGTGCGCGTGGATCGTCGGGATCTCGCATCGGCATGATGATAACATAAAGAAGCAGTGAGTGGAAAGTAGTGAGTGGAGAGCAGTCATTGGTAATTGGTAAATAGCAATTGGTAAAAGGTATAATTTCAACAATGATTCCACTTCACATTCGCGTTGCAGGTTTTCTTTCCTATCACGATCCGGTCGAAATAGACTTTACAACATTCGATCTAGCTTGCATTTCCGGCCATAACGGCGCGGGCAAATCGTCGTTACTCGATGCAATTACGTGGGCATTATTTGGTCAAGCGCGCAAACGTGACGATTCGCTGGTCAATTTGCAGTCGAAGGCGGCGGAAGTAGCTTTGATATTCGAATATGAAGGAAATGTCTATCGCGTTTTGCGGACTCTGCCACGCGGGAAAACCACAACATTGGAATTCCAAATTCGACAAGCAGGAGACGACATTCGATATTCGGAACTCGAATATCGAATGTCGAATATCGAATTTCGAAATACGAATAACGGCAATTGGAAACCACTCACCGAACGGACTTTACGCGATACGCAGGCGCGGATCGAACAAACACTGCGGCTCGACTACGAGACCTTCGTCAACGCGGCGTTCTTTTTGCAAGGCAAAGCGGATCAATTCACGCAGCAAACCGCCAGCAAACGCAAGGATGTTTTGAGCAGCATCCTTGGTCTTGAAATGTGGGAGATTTACAAACAACGCACGGCTGAAAAGCGCAAAACGCTTGAAGACGAAGTTGGTTCGATTGACGGACGTATCTCAGAAATTGACGCAGAGCTGGATGAAGAGGAACCGCGCAAGCGAAGACTCAAAGAATTGGAAGATGAGCTAAAACGACAAAGCGCAATGCGTAAAACGCAAGAAGCCGCTTTGGAAAATCTGCGGAAGATTGCTGCTTCGCTGGATCAACAACTTGCCGCGGAAAAAGCAAAGTTGGGGGAAGAAAGACGCGGGCTGAAAGAGCAGGAGAAAGTAGTCAGCGATCAGTTATCAGTGATCAGTGAACTGGTCGTTCAAATGGAAAACGCAAAGAAATCGCTGGCAGAAGTCGAAAAGAAAGTAACAAAACGAAGCGAGCTTGAAGAAAATCGAAGCGCAGCGCGCGAGCAGTTCGGCCAGTTGAGAGCCGAGAACGAATTACTCAAGGCCAAGATGGATGAACTCAAAGAGCGCATTGACCAGCTCGAGTCGGCGGAAGGCGCGACCTGCCCGTTATGCGGACAGCCGCTGAGCGCACAGCATCGCAAATCAACGTTGAAGCAATTACAGACTGAAGGAAAAGAAAAAGGCGACCGCTTCCGCGTCAATAAATTGAGCATGGATGAGCTTACAAAGAAAATCGCAGATTACGAATCGCAAATTACAAAGGTTGAAAGCGCTGAACGAGAGCGGCTGATGTACTCCAATTCCATCACGCAATTGACGGAACGAATCGAAATGATCAAGAATTCGATCAAGAATTGGGAAACCATTGGTGCGAAAAGATTGAAAGAAGTTGAAAAGACTCTGTCGAGCCAGAAATATGCAATCGAAGAACAAAAGCCATCAGTGAATCTCGACGAAGCAGAACGCGCTCTGCTCGATTTGCAGGAACAGGAAAATCGTCTGAATCAGGAAGTCGGCGCGGCGCGGCAAAAAGTGTCCGTGTTGGATGAACTACGAAAGCGCAAAACCGATTATTCGTCCGAGCGTGAAGCGCTGGCCTCGCAAATCGGACGCCACAAGACTCTTGAACGCGCCTTCGGCAAAGATGGTGTCCCGGCGCTGTTAATCGAACAAGCTTTGCCACAAATCGAATCCAAAGCTAATGAATTGCTCGACCGTTTGAGCGACGGACAAATGTCAATTCGATTCGTGACGCAGGCCGAATATAAGGACAAGAAGCGCGAGGACATGAAGGAAACGCTCGATATTCAGATCAGCGACGCGGCGGGCATGCGGGATTACGAAATGTATTCAGGCGGTGAAGCCTTCCGCGTGAACTTCGCAATCCGATTGGCGTTATCTGAAGTGCTGGCGCAACGCAAAGGTGCGCGCTTGCAAACGTTGGTTGTGGATGAAGGCTTTGGCTCGCAGGATGTTCAGGGACGGCAGCGATTGATCGAGGCGATCAATTTGGTGAAGCATGACTTCGCAAAAATTTTAGTCATCACACATCTTGATGAATTGAAGGATGCATTTCCAACGCGGATTGAAGTGGAAAAGACAGAGCGCGGTTCAACCGTTCAAGTTATCTAATCCATTCATCGCGCTCCTGAAGGACATCGGGACGATGTGAGCGGAGGTCGTTGGGCCAAAGTCGAAGCGCAAATTACACGTTATCTCTACCCTTCGACTTCGACACGCTCCGCTCAGGGCGAATCAATTTATCCATGATTTATTTCATTATCTCCACTATCGCTTTTATTATCGGTTTGATTATCATTTACTGGCTTCACAATCAATACCACCTCGATATTATCGTCAAGCCGACTAACAAATCCCTTATCCCATCACCCTTTATCTCTGTTTGTGTCCCCGCGCGAAATGAAGAACAAAATATTCGAGCTTGTGTTGAAGCACTACTTGCTCAAACATATCCAAACTTTGAAATCATTGTTATGGATGACCGCTCGGCAGACGCTACGTCGGAGATTCTTCGCGAGCTTGCAACTCATAACGACAAATTAAAAATCATCAGCGGCTCGGACCTCCCCTCCGGCTGGGCGGGCAAACCTCATGCTTTATATCAAGCTGCAAAATCTGCGCGCGGCGACTGGTTATGTTTCATTGACGCCGACACGTTTCTCGCCCCTGAAGCATTGACATCATGTTACGCCAAAGCTGTCGAGACCGACGCAGATTTATTCACGATCATGACGTTTCAAATTGCAAAAACATTTTGGGAACGAGCCGTACTTCCGCTCGTGATGACCGCGCTCTCAGTCGGATTCTCGCCGCGCAAAGTCAACGATCCGAAAAGAAAAGACGCGATTGCGAACGGACAGTTCATCATGATCAAACGAAGCGTCTACGATGCCATCGGCAGACACGAACGCGTCAAAGATCGAATTGTGGAAGATAAAGCCATTTCGGAACTGGTCAAATGGAACGGTTATCGCTTGATCGTCGCGGATGGAATGCAAGTTGCTCGGACGCGCATGTACACGTCGTTCGCAACGTTGTGGGAAGGTTGGACGAAAAATATTTATCTCGGTCTGCGTGACCAGCGCGGATTGATGGCACTCGGCGCATTTGCTGCGCTCGTTTCGGTAATCTCCGCAGTATTCATGCCCCTCTGGCCATTGCTTGGATTCTTCTGGTATTTTCATAACGGCGCATGGATGGCCATTGGAATTATTGTTGAATCATTAACTGTTTGGGCTTATTTGATTTTCATCCGCGCGTGGGTCGCTTACAAAATGAACATCCCGCGCTGGTACGCGTTGACCACGCCGCTCGGCGCGGCGATCTTCGCGGCAATGATGTTCACATCAACATGGAAAGTGTTATCGGGTCAGGGCGTGACGTGGCGAGGAAGAAAATATAAACCTTGAGATTTGATTCATCAATTTAATGGTACCAGCCAAAATCAAAAAATAAGCGACGCCTAATCAAGCGTCGCTTTGATTTATTGCGGCTCTTCTTCGCCGAGAATCAACTTATCCACGCCGCGGTCAATCTCCCAAGGATAAATGATGAAGGCGTCGGTGATCGCCGCGTAATAATCGGGGCGCACCGTGCCAAACAAACTGCGATATGGGTTGAAATGCAACACACACGTTTCGGGAAATCCGCCCGCAGCAGACACGCGATTCTTGACAGACGTGATCGTGCGACCTGAACCCCAAACATCATCCACAATCAACGTCGGACGATTTCGTAATTTGTCTTCGGCGGGAAATTGAATGAACTCCGGCCATGCCATGAGAGAAGATTTCTCGCTGGCAATCTGCGCCGGGAAATCCACAGCCGCCGTGAGAATGTGCGTGATGTTCATCGCATCCGCCAGCAATCCGCCGGGGACGATTCCGCCGCGCGTAATAATGACCATCGCGGTGAACTCACGACGAAACTGTGGGATGAGGTGATCCACCAAACGATCCACCTCATCCCAACTGATGATCTCACGACGTTGTTCTGGCTTCATTATATGATCCAACCCGCCCGCAAAGAAATGATTATTGAAGAACCGCCGCCAAAGGAGCCGGGGCCGCAACTTGAATCGGCTGTCCCTGAGCCTGCGCTTTTTCAACATCACGCGCCCACAGGAACAGACAGGTATTATAAGCCGTCATCGTATAGGAACTGATGACACTGGCAATCATCACGAACACAAAGAAAATCAACGCGCCGAGGCCGATGCCAATTACGAGTCCCGCGACGCTCGAATTGGTGACGGAAATGATTCCAAGTCCGAGGCCGACGCCGATCACGAGTCCGATCGCGCCGAGAACGAAGCTGATCGCACCTGTAACCCATTTCACGCCGACGGTGCTGACACCGACCAGCAACAGATTATTCTTTGCGATGTATGTTGCGCGCTTAACGCCGTCCACAAGATTGACATCTTCGATCATCATTGCAGGCAGGATCAAATAAGAAGCTTCCGTCCAGACCGTTTCGAGGATGCTCCCTACCGCGCTACCGATCATCCCAGCGACGGCGTTGCGCGAGCGGTTGCTCCGATTACGAAGCGCGCTGGTGAACAAACTGACCAACGTCGAAGCTGCGGCCAGGCTGATGATATGCCAGAACTCGCGCTGGACTTTCGCCCAGGCTTTGTCCATGCGGCCATCACCTTCAGCAAGATAACCATAGATCAGGTAAACCGTCATGCCGGAGAAAATGTAGCTCACCACGTAATGAACAAAAATCAGGATCGCGCCAATAACGAACATCACAACTTGCCCCACAAGATTATTATCGCCTAGGATAAACGCAGCCCCAATCAATGGGACGATCCCGATAATTGAAACAACGAAGCCGACGATCATGGCATAGATGGACGGCTTAATCAGGTCAGTGTCCTTGAACGCCATTTGCCAGGCTTGCTGCAAAAACGACCAACCACGCGCCAGACTCTGCATAAAGTTCTCCTTCTCCGAAATCGAACTGATTATAGCAAACTTACCGGTTCAACTTCAATCCGCCAGCCGGGAAAAGTTTTGCCCGATAAAACCGGCTCAAGGTCGCTGCCGCGCAAAACGATCTGCCAACGATATTCATCATTGAGCTTCGAGAAAAAACAAGGAGCAGGGCCAATAAGTGTAACCTGTGTTCGGCGTTCAGAAGTCAGCTGGCGCTGGAGCTTCGCCGCGAGCTTGCGCGCTTCGGTCTCAGCCACCGCCGCGTCGTAATGACGGAATTCGAATCGAACCAAATGCGCAAAGGGCGGATATCCCAATCGCTTGCGCTGTTCAAGTTCGTATTGATAAAAACCATTGACATCATGCTTCGCCGCAGCTTGAATCGCATAATGATCTGGAGCAAACGTTTGCAGAACAACGCGTCCACCGCGGGACGAACGACCGGCGCGGCCTGCCACCTGAGTCAAAACCTGAAAGACGCGTTCCGCCGCAAATGGATCGGGCAAAAATAATCCAACGTCCGCAAGCACGATACCCACCAATGTGACGCGCGGCAGGTCGAGTCCTTTCGCTAACATCTGAGTCCCAATCAAAACATCCGCGCGGCCCGATGCAAAATGAGTCAAAATAATTTCATGTGATTCTTTTTGGCGCGTCGTCTCCCAATCCCAGCGCAACGTGCGCGCCTTCGGAAACAAAGCCTGCACTTCGCCTTCAACTTTTTCGCTCCCCAATCCATACGCACGAATGTTTGCGCCGCTGCATTCGGGGCAACGCTTCGGCATTTGCCGTTCATAACCACAACGATGACATAATAAAGTTTGAATGTTTGAAGATTGAAAGGTTGGCAGGTCTTCGTTGAACTTGCCAACTTGAGAACCTTTCAACTTTTCGACATGGAGAGTCAGCGGCGCGTCACAGCGCGGGCACTTGACCACGTATCCACAATCACGGCAGAAGACATACGTTGCCGTGCCGCGTCGATTCAAAAATAGAATCGCCTGCTCGCCGCGCTTCAAAGTCGAAGCCAGAGCGTCGGCCAATTCGCGGCTAAAGATTCCGCGGTTGCCTGATTTGAGTTCCTCGCGCATATCAACGATGTGGACCGGCGGCAAATCCAACTCTTTAGTGGAATCCGCTATGGAGTCCGAAGCGATACGTTGAGTCAATTCCAAGCGGACACTCTCTCCGACATCGGCTTGATTCCGTTGAATGAGGCTTGGCGTCGCCGATCCCATGATGCACACGCCGCCACAAATTCGCGCGTAGGTTTGAGACGCGGACATCGCGTTATAAAACGGTGGCTCGGATTGATAATACGAAGCATCGTGACATTCATCCACAACGATCAGGCCGACATTTGGCAACGGCGCGAAGAGCGCGCTACGCGGCCCGATGATAATTTTGAGCAGACCCGCGCGTGCGCGCCGCCATGTGTCATAACGTTCGCCCTCTGAAAGTTTCGAGTGGACGATTCCAACCTGCCCGGGAAAGCGCACCAGAAATCGTCGGACGGTTTGCGGCGTGAGTGAAATTTCCGGAACAAGAATAATGACTTGCTTACTGCATTTAATTGCTTCTTGTGCGGCGCGAATATAAAGCTCGGTTTTGCCGGAACCGGTCACGCCCTGCAATAGAAAAGGTTTGACGGCTTTGCCTTCCGCACGTTGACGAAATCCCGATTCGATTTTGTGCCATGCTCGTTGTTGTTCATCTGTCAGAACTACTTCTCTATTCTCTATTCTCTGATCTTCAATCTCTGCCAACGGATCGCGCCATATTTCTGTCTCGCGCAACAAGATCAATTCGCGTTCAGCAAGTTCCTGTAAGTCGGCGAGATTGCATCCGCTTTCGGCATAAACCCAAGAAACGTTTATTGCATCTGGTTGCTTGATCAGGAATTGCAATGCTTTCTGTCTGCGCGTTCGCGTGGACTCAGTGCTTCCCAAATCATTCATGGCGGCTTCAGCCACATCCGGCGAAACAGACAATTGCGCGGTGCGGACAAATTTTGGTCGCACACTAGCTGGCGGCAAGACAGATCGCGAAGTCAGCACACCGCGCTTAATCAGATACTGCGCGGCTTTGCGCCAATCCACTTTGCTGATGTGACGATCAATCTGACGACCGCGCAATGCGCCTTTATCTTTCAACAGCTTGAGCAAACGGGAAGCGATATTAGATAATTCGATATTCGATAGATCGAGATTCGAATCGCGAATCTCGAATATCGTATCTGCTTGTTGCGCGATGCCGGTCGGCAAAAAGAGTCCAACAATAGATGAAAATGGCGAAAGCGTTGACTTTGCCAATGATTCAGCGAGAGCAATTTGCGCTTGTGTCAACACTGGATCGGAATCAACACGCTCGATAATTTCTTTTGTTTGGGGCACGGATGGTTGGTCAACAAATCGCAAGACCACACCTTGTACGATTTGTTTTCCAAAT
>JAJYOO010000001.1 GCA_021796155.1 Chloroflexota bacterium | reverse complement strand
TGCCGAAATGGGAAAAATGGCAGATCCTCAATGCGATTCTGTACGTCAATCGGACCGGATGTCAATGGTGTATGTTGCCCATTGATTTTCCTCCTTGGCGAACGGTGTATTACTATTATTGGAGTTGGCAACGAGATGGTCTGTGGCAACGGATCAATGAGGTATTGGTGAAAAAAGTACGGAAGAAAGCCGGACGCCATGAGCAGCCTAGCGCCGCTGTCATCGATAGCCAGAGTGTGAAGACTTCGGAAGGTGGTGAAGAGCGCGGCGTGGATGTGCACAAACAAACTCCGGGCAGGAAACGGCACTTGGTAGTAGATGTTTTGGGACTGGTTTTGCTGGTGGTGGTGCATAGTGCCGGTATCCAGGATGGAGCAGGAGGCTTGCTGACCTTGCAAAACCTGTTTGATCATATCAAGCATAACCTACATAATCGCTGGTGCCGCTTGAAGCTCATCTGGGCCGATGGTGGTTACACTTCGATCGTCGATGAAGCTCGCCAACGATTTGGTTGGGTTTTGCAGATTGTAAAACGTTCCGATGATCTCAAAGGTTTTCAAGTACTTCCTCATCGATGGGTAGTGGAAAGAACCTTTGGATGGTTAGGTCGTTACCGCCGTTTGGCTCGCGACTATGAACACACCACTTCCTCCAGCGAGAGTATGGTCTATATCGCCAGTACTCGACGCATGCTCAAAATGCTCACAGCATGACTTTTAAAACGCTTTCTTAGACACATAATCCCCTTTTCTTTCGCAGCACAAACCAAACAAAAATCCCGCTCAAGAAGAGCGGGATTTTTTATCATCCCCACTGCCCATTGACAATCCCAGCACGTCGTTTGTCCTCCGTGCCGGCGTCGCCCACGGACGCACTGTCAACTATAAGCCTTTGATATTGGATTTGCAGAATCATCTATCCGAAAACGAACGAAGCAAACCATTCAGCAGTTGCCACATCCGATCCACGGACGGAAGATAAAGTTTTTCATCAGGTGAATGTGGCCCTTTGATCGTAGGACCAAACGAAATCATATCCAGGCTGCCACAACAATCTCTGATAATGCCGCACTCCAATCCCGCGTGGATGATGCCAACTTCGGGCTTCTTCTGGAACAACGACACATAAACTTTCACCGAGCGTTCTAGCAACGCCGAATTCATATCGGGCTGCCAAGCGGGATAACCTTCCGTAAAATCGACTTCTGCGCCTGCCAATTTAACTATCGCCTCGATGCGACGATTGATCTCTTCGAGCCGCGACATGACATTGCTGCGCTGGCTGGTGGTAATGTGCAAACCGTCGTCTTGTAATTCAAGGACAGCCAGGTTCGTTGACGTTTCTACAAAACCATCCACGCTGGCAGACATGTAAATGACGCCGTGCGGCAACGCCATCAACAATCGAACGATGTTCAGGCTATCTGTTGAATCAATCGCATTCGCTTCTTTCTCACCGACGACCGACTCGAGCAACAAAGCCAATCCATTGTCTGACTTGGAATACTCCGCGCGCGCTTCCTGCTCGAAAGCAGCAATCCGTTCGCGGCATACCGCTGACATTTCCTTCGGGCAGGCAAAGACAACTTCTGCATCACGCGCAATTGCGTTGCGAGCAGTCCCGCCTTTCAATGCAAGCAGGTGGACGGGAACATTCTGCATAATACAATCCAGCCCACGGGCCAGGATTTTGTTTGCGTTGGCGCGATGCTTGCTTATATCTACACCCGAATGCCCGCCCTGTAATCCGCTGACCGAAAGCCGCAGAACGTCATAGTCGGAGATGGGTAGTTTTTTCTTCGCGGCTGGCAAAGTAATGAACGCAGTCTTACCGCCCGCACATCCGACGATAAAACTGCCTTCCTCCTCCGAATCAAGATTGATCATCGTTTTTCCAGAGATCAGGCTTGGGTCGAGATTCGAAGCGCCTCCGATGCCGACCTCTTCCTCCACTGTAAAGAGCAACTCAAGGGGCGGATGCGAAGCGCCCTCGTCCTCCGCAAGCGCCAGCGATAACGCGATGCCAATCCCATTGTCCGCGCCGAGGGTCGTTCGATCCGCTTTGAGCCAATCTCCGTCATGTATGACCTTGATCGGATCGCGCGTAAAATCGTGAGTCGAGTCGGGCGTTTTTTCGCAGACCATATCCATGTGTCCCTGCAAAATAACCGTTAGAGAATTTTCATAGCCCTGACTCGCGGGGACATAGATAACCAGGTTTCCCGTTGAATCGGTGCGACTGGAAAAGCCATGTGCTTTTGCCCAATCCTGCAGCCACTGCGAAATCTTTTGCTCGCGCTTCGTGCCGCGCGGGACGGATGAAATTTGTTCGAAACGTTCCAAAACTTTATCTATGGCGTCCATGATTCACCTTTGCCTATGAAATAAGGGCGATGATAGCACAAACCGGGACATCAAAGGTCGGATGCAGGAGTCTCGACTGAACGCCGGGCGTTTTATCAGCAGACTCCAAAAACTTTGCAATCACACAAATCTCCGCTTGACAGTCGCGGCAACAAAGGGCATACTATTTTTGTGTCAAATTCCACGAACCGCGAGACAAACGCTGGCGGAACTCCGGGGCGACAAAAAACGTCTGTTGATTATGTGAAAGTGTGTGTTCGGGTCTGGAAACGAAGCAGAGAAGGATGGCATCCGTGATAAAAAAGAATCTAAAACTGATCGTGCCGATTGTTGTCATTTTATTCTTTGCAATCGCACTCTCCATTTCAAAACTACAAGCCAACGAAAATCTCTCGGTGCAAGCGCAGCCAAAACAAGTGGGACCGCAAATCACCGCGCAGAATCCAATTGCAGGACAACGGCTGGATTTATCAGGAACGATTCAAATCACATTCGACCGCGACATGAACCGCGACAAAACCGGCGCGGCTTTTTCGCTTCTTGGCCCGGATGGAAAAGCAGTCGCCGGTAAATTGAGCTGGCTCGACGCCCGGACGTTTGAGTTCACACCCAATTCCAAGCTGGAGCCTGCCGCCACCTATCGTGGAATCTTTTCCACATCCGCAGCCGCGCTCGATGGGACATCGCCGACCGATGCCATCGAAGTTGATTTCACAACGACCGAAAGTTTGGAAGTCGGTCAGGTCTTCCCCACTGCGGACGCAGAAGATATTGATCAAACAACCAACATCACAGTCATCTTCAATCATCCCATTGTCCCGCTGACGATCAAAGAAGAACAAACGGGTTTGCCGCAGCCGGTTGAATTTTCTCCGCAGGTTGCGGGACAAGGCCAATGGGTAAATTCGTCGGTGTATGTGTTTCAGCCGGATCAAGCTTTATTAAGCGGAACCCGCTACACCGTCCGCGTGGGAGCCGGATTGAAAGACACGAACGGCGATGCATTAGACAAATCCTTCGTCTGGCAATTCACCACACGAGCTCCTGGCATCGCAAGCGTCGCATTGAAGAACGGACAGCAAAATCCGAAGCTGAGCAACATCCAGAATGTATTGCTTGACCAGGCTTTCATCATCACATTCCTTCAGCCGATGAATCCGGATAGCGTTGCGAGCGCAACGTCGGTCATCAACCGCGAAACAAAAACACCTGCGCGTCTTGATTTGAGTTGGAATAAAGATTACACCGTGCTGACGATTCAGCCGCAAGGCAAGTATGACATTGCGAGTTATTACGATTTGCAAATTGCAACCACCGCGCAAGCCGCGGATGGTGGGACATTAAAAGATGGATTGACCGCCCACTTCAGCACCGTGCCGCTGCCGCAAGTTCTGAAGATCAACCCACCCAGCACGGATAACGGATTCGATGGCTCGCTCAGTATCCAATTTGCTTCGCCAATGCAGTTGGACAGTTTAAAGGATCGAATCATCATCACGCCCGCGCCCAAGACTGCTCTGCAGTGGTATTACAACGAATACAATAACAGCTACTCGACATATGGATTGGATCCCGGCACGAATTACATTGTGCGTACGCTGCCTGGAATGACAGATATTTATGGCAACACAATCAGAACCGAGACTTCGCTAAGCTTCAACACCGCAGACATGTCTCCGTACGCGCGGCTCGTCATGCCGTGGACACCGTTAGTCTATCGCGCGAAAGGTCCGCAGGATATCTACTTTGAATATACCAACCTGGATGCAGCGACGATCTCACTTTATCCATTGAACTTTGATGAGTTCAGCAGCATGTTAAATAGCAATGGGGGCGGCAAAGGAGCAAACAGCGCTTCGACGGTTAATTTTAATCCGCAGACTCAGCCCACCAATCAGTGGACGCCGGATACACAGGCAACGCGGAATCAAATCCATAGCATCAACATCAAACTTGAAGATCAGAAAGGGAACGCGCTACCGCCAGGATATTATTTCATCGGCGTAAAAGGCTCACCGCTGGATTACACCAGCAATTTCTATCAAGGCTATCTGTTCATTGTTGCGACGGACAATATCACTTTCAAAGCGACTTCGACCGAAGGGCTGGCATGGATCACTGATCTCGAAACCGGCAAACCGCAAGCCAATGTGCCGGTCATGTTCTACAACAGCGACATGAAGCAGGTGGGCAACACAACCAATACAGATGCTAATGGACTTGTGTATTTGAGTGGAATCGATTCGCCGATGTTTGCACGCGCCGAAGGATCAGGGCATCTGGCATTTGTCGCGCAAAATTGGGGCAGCGGAATGTGGGCTGGAGATTTGGGCATCCAACAAAATTATTATGGCAACACAACTGCGCCATTTGTCTATCTATACACCGACCGGCCTGTGTATCGTCCGGGACAGGATGTTTATTTCAAGGGTCTCGTCCGGCAAAACGATGACCTTCATTACAGCCTGCTCAATAACCCACAGCTATATGTAACTATTAATGAATCCGGGCAACAAGTTTACGCCAAGTATTTGTCGCTCTCTCAGTTGGGAAGTATCAGCGACGATTTCAAATTAGGAGCCGACGCAGCTTTAGGGACATACACGATTTCAGTTGCCACTGACGCAAAAGCCGATCCGTTTGGCTATTTGAATTTCCGCGTAGCCCAATATCACAAGCCAACTTTCCAAGTCAATGCAACTGCTGACAAGACAAACGTCTTAGTCGGCGATCAGGTCAAATTCAGCCTGGATGCGACTTATTATTCCGGCGGGAATGTCGGCAATGGCAAAGTGGATTGGTTCACTGAAGCGTCGCCGTATACGTTCACGCCAAGCCCGAAATACAGCCAGTTCAGTTTCTCGGACTGGGACCGCGACATGTACTACATGCAACCAGAACAACCCGCGCAGTCTGGAACACTTGCGGAAGGCACGGCCACAACTGACGCGAACGGTCATCTTGACCTTCCACAAACGATTGATCTCGGCGAGACAAAGACCGACCAACAAGTTACATTAAATGCCAATGTAACGGACATTGCGGGTGATACCGTCAGCGGGCAAACAAGCATCATCGTGCATCAAAGTGAGTTGTACGCGGGTATCCGCTCGCTGAGTTATGTTGGCTCGCAAGGAAAAGAGCAACCATTCGAAATCGCAGTGCTAGACTGGGATTCGAATCCCATCGCAAATCAAAGCGTGATTGTTCAATTTGTGGAACGTCAATGGTATAGCGTTCAAAAGCAGGATGAACAGGGACAGTTAAGTTGGGTCACGTCAGTGAAGGATATTCCCATCAGTCAGCAGACAGTCACCACTGGCGCGGACGGCAAAGCCTCGGCCTCGTTCATCCCACCCGAAGGCGGAGTCTACAAAGCGATTGTGGTTGTCACGGATGCAAAGGGCAACAAACAGCAATCGTCCACGTACGTTTGGGTATCGAGCGATCAATTCATTCCGTGGCGGCAGACCAATGACCGCACATTCAATTTGATCGCGGACAAAGATACCTATTCGCCCGGCGATACGGCTGAACTTTTGATTGCCCAGCCCTTCCAGGGAAACGTTTATGCATTAGTGACCTACGAACGCGGACATATTTACAAACGCGATGTCGTTTTGCTTAACGGCAACAGCACCATTTACAAATTACCAATTACCGCCGACATGGCACCGATGGCTTACGTCTCCGTCGTTGTTGTAAGTGGAGCCGATAACACGAAAACACCCGATTTCAAAATCGGTATGGTGCAAATCAACGTGGACACGAGCCAGCAGTCGCTCGATGTAAAAGTCACGCCTGACAAACAAACCGCGGGACCGGGCGATAGCGTCACATACACGATCACAACCAAAGATTCAAGCGGTAAACCGGTTTCTGCGGATGCTTCATTGGCGGTGGTGGATAAGGCTGCGTTGGCTCTGGCTCCATCCAATTCAGGGAAAATTCTCAGCAGTTTCTATCCTGATCAAGCGCTCGGCGTTCAAACCGCGCTCGGACTCGTTGCAAGCGCGGATGATTTCAACGCGCAGTATCGCGCGAGCATGCCGCAAGGCGGAGGCAGCGGCGGCGGTGGCGAAGGAATCAGTTATGGCATCATCACCGTGCGACAGGATTTCAAAGACACGGCATTCTTCCAGGCACAAGTCACAACAGATTCAAATGGCACCGCGCAAGTCACCGTGAAGCTTCCGCAGAATCTAACAACGTGGGTTGCTGATGTGCGCGCCGCAACTGTGGACGGGCACGTTGGTCAAGCCACGAATGAACTTGTCAGCACCAAGCCGCTCTTCGTGGATTTACAGACACCGCGCTTCTTCGTCGCGGGTGACCAGGCGCGCATTGGGGCGATCATCCACAACAATGGGGCCGCGCCGCTCAAAGTCCAGGTAAGTCTCGACGCGCAAGGCGTTGAATTGATCACGCCCGCCGCGCAATCCGTGGATGTGGCCGCGAAGAGTCAAAGTTATGTCACGTGGGATTTGAATGTCAACGAAAACGCGCAGCGCGTTGACCTGACCGCGCAAGCCGTCAGCGGATCGTTCACCGATTCGAGCAAGCCGCCGCTCGGAACGTTGTCGAATCAAGGCATTCCGGTTTATACGTACAGCGCGCTCGAAACGGTCGGCACGTCCGGCATGTTGACGGATGCAAACTCGGTGACCGAAGGCATTCAACTCCCGACCACATACAATTACAGCAACGCGCAACTTTCGATTGACGTTTCGCCGTCGCTCGCGGCTTCGATGCAGGACAGCTTGACGTATCTCAAAGATTATCCGTACATGTGCATGGAGCAAACCATCTCGAGCTTTTTGCCAAACGTCGTGACGACGCGCGCGCTGAAACTCGCGGGCCTCACGGATGCGACTTTGCAAACCAATCTCGATCAACAGGTCAGTTCGGCGCTGCAAAAAATTTATGCCAAACAATTGCCCGATGGCGGATGGAATTGGTGGGACGGCCCAACAAGCGATCCGCAAACGAGCGCGTATGTTGTGTTGGGTTTGATGGAAGCAAAAGATTCCGGCTATCCCGTTTCACAGGATGTACTCGATAACGGCGTCAAATATCTCAACGAGAATCTTCCGAACCTTTATCAAAACGCGGCAACGTGGCAATACAACCGTTACGCTTTCATGCTCTATGTGCTGGCGCGCGGAAATGTTCTGCAAGCCGGGCAAACCAACTTCATCTATGACCATCGCAGTTCGTTGGACTTGTATGGCAAAGCGTACTTGGCGCAAGCGATTTATATGTTGGATGCAAAAGACACGCGCATCAATTCGCTCATGTCGGACCTCGCGGCGGCTACCGTTATGTCAGCCGCGGGCGCGCACTGGGAGGAGAAAGGCCCGGTTGATTATTGGAACTGGAACACCGACACGCGCACAACCGCAATTGTGTTGAATGCCTTCGTGCAGATTGATCCGCAGAATCCTATTACAGCTAATGCCGTCCGCTGGCTGATGGCTCATCGCCAAAGCGGACACTGGCATTCGACTCAGGAAACATCCTGGTCGTTGATCGCACTCACCAATTGGCTGACTGCAACTAAAGAGTACCAATCGAATTATCAATTTGCAGTTGGATTGAATGGCACTGCGCTCAAGCAGGAACAAGTAACAAAAGACAATTTGACCGACACCGTCAAGCTGCAAGTTCAGATGAAAGATTTGCTTAAGGATACAGTCAATTATCTGGTCTTCACGCGTGGTGGCGGAACCGGGAATTTATATTACGACGCATATCTCAGCACAACCTTGCCGGTTCAATCCATCCAGCCGCTCGATCAAGGCATGAGCCTTTCACGCCAGTATTTCGCGTTGGACGATTCGAAGAATCCCATCACCGAAATCCAACGCGGACAGCTTGTCCGCGTCCGCCTGACGATGGTCGTGCCCGATGCGCTGCATTACATCGTCATTGATGATCCGCTGCCAGCGGGCCTCGAAGCCATTGACGCGTCCATCGCCACCGATACAACCGTGCCAACAAAATATACAGTTCAGGATTACAACGAGCGCGGCTTTGGCTGGTGGTACTTCACACACACGGAATTGCGAGATCAAAAGGTTGTGCTTTCCTCGGATTATTTGCCTGCGGGCACATACGTTTACACCTATCTTGCGCGCGCCAGTACGGCAGGAACATTCAATGTCATCCCGCCCACCGCGTCCGAGTTTTATTTCCCCGACGTCGGCGGACGAGGCGCAGGCAGTGAATTTGTAGTGAAGCCGTAGTTACTAAACCTCCGAGGTCTCGAAGACCTCGGAGGTTTAGTAGTATAGGAGTTCGACGATAGCGAGGCTTTTTATATGAATCTTGTCATTTGTGGGCCATGTGGAGTTGGCAAAAGTTCAATCGCGATTTATTTTGCCCACCAATCTCAGATGAAATATTTGGACCTTGATGAGATTAGAGCTGCCGACATGGAAAGGAGAAAAGGTGTTCCCTCGCCTTGCTCAGTGAGCTACCTCAATCTTATCGAATGCTTATCGTCGAAATTAGATGGGGTTACCAAGAATTTTGTTTTGGATATCGGAGGAGATACAGTCTTCCGCCCAAGAGCAAATAACATTGACAGGTTAAACCAAATTTTCTGGCTAAAGAAAACCTATGCAGCTAAAGTTGCATTATTGATGGCAAAGCGAGAAATTCTTTTACAAAGATTTAATTCTAGTAAAAAGAGAAATGAAAGTGAGTTTGACCAACTCTGGAAAGATTGGTATTCGGTCGGATTACCCTTCTGGCAAAAATGTGCTGACAAGTCATTTGATACATCGACGAATACAATAGACGAAACAAGCAGACAACTTCAAGATATGCTCAATAATTGTATTTGAGCAGTCATTTGAATTGACGATGGACAAGCGTTGTGGCTGGCTTTAATCAAACTCCAAAATTTATCCTTCGACTCATCCATTGGCCGCCGCGAATAATCTATGCCGTTGGGCTTGGCCCGCTGATGGGAAATTTCGTATTGCTTCTCACCACGATTGGCCGCAAATCGCACAAGCCGCGCGTTACTCCGCTCCAATATGAGGAAATTGACAGCAAGATTTATCTCGGCGCAGCGCTTGGACAAAAAGCCGATTGGTTTCGGAATATTCAAGCCAATCCCAAAGTCGAAGTGCGCGTCAAGTCGCGGCGTTTTTCAGGGTTAGCCGAAACAATCACCGATCCAAAACAGATTGCGGATTTTCTTGAAGTACGATTGGCCCGGCATCCGAGAATGATCGGAGCCATGCTGCGCGCCGAAGGAATGCAAATTCCGCCGGAACGCTGTGACTTGGAAAAATACGCGTCTCATCTGGCTTTAGTTGTGATAAAGCCGAGTCAAACCTAAATTGATTTTGATGCAAGGTGTTTGAACCGCCACAAATTCGGACATATCTTGACGCATTTCTCTCTCCGGTGTAACATGAAATTCATTGAAACGTACAACCAGTACGCACCTTACACGTCTTTCGAGGAGAGAACCTATGAAACCCCATATTGCTCGACTATCTAAAAGTTTTACTTTTCTATTTGTACTGTCGGCTCTTGTAACGTCACTCGCCGCATGTGGGTCGGCGGCATCACCAACTCCCAGTAGTGTCACACTCACATTTTATTATCCGGTTGCCGTTCCGGGTCCAATCACACAGATCATTGACGGTTACATCACCAAGTTCGAACAGCAAAATCCGAATATCAAAGTCAATGCCGTCCTCTCAGGCGGTTATCCCGATACGCTTACAAAAATCGAGACGACGATCAAAGGCGGAGGCACCCCGCCGGACGTCGCGGTGATGCTTTCGACTGACCTCTATTCGCTTGTGGACTCAAATGCGATTCAACCCCTGGACGATTACGTGAACGCCGCAGGCGGAAGCGGATTCACATCTGATTTCTATCCCGCGTTCCTCGCCAACTCGAATTATCAGGGGCACATTTGGAGTCTTCCGTTCCAGCGTTCGACGCCAGTGCTTTACTACAACAAAGACATGTTCCAGGCCGCAGGACTCGATCTGAGTCACGGACCGGCAAATTTTCAAGAGATGGTTAGCGATGCTCAAAAGCTGACCAAGACAGATGCCAGCGGCAATACAACAACCTGGGGTATCGAAATCTCGTCGGACGGAATCCCCTACTGGCTGTTTCAGTCGTTCGTTATTGGCGGAGGATCGAACGTCGTCGGCACCGCCGCCAACAAAGTCACGTTCGATACGCCTGAAGTTACTCAAGCGTTGCAAGACTTCGCTGATCTGTCCGCCAAATATAAAGTGATGCCAACAGGCATCCTGCAATGGGCCAACATGCCGAATGATTTCGTCAACGGCAAAGCGGCGATGATCTGGCATTCGAGTGGATCACTCACGAATATTCTGAAGCAGGCGAAATTCAATGTTGGTGTAAGCTACACCGTCGGCGAAAAAGGTTTCGGCGCGCCGACCGGCGGCGGCAATATCTACATGCTCAAAGGTATTCCCGCCGATCATCAAGCCGCCGCGTGGAAGTTCATCCAGTTTATGACGTCAACGGATATTCAAGCCGATTGGAGCATCAACACCGGCTACATTCCTGGTCGCAAATCTTCGATGGACACGCAGGCGATGAAGGATTACATCGCCAAGACACCGCAAGCCGCTGTTGCGCCGCAGGGACTGCAATACGCGAGCGCTGAACTCGCCGCGCACGATAATGCACAAATCCAAAAGGCCCTGGGCGATGCAGTGCAAGCCGTCCTGACCGGCAAGAGCACTCCGGCAGACGCGCTCAAGGCCGCGCAGCAACAAGCCGATCAGATTCTTTCTGCCTTCAAAGATTGATGAGGCCGAGGCCACACGCTCCCGATTCAAAGGCCGAGCGGCGGTTCCATTTTGGAGCCGCCGCTTTGCCCTATCTTTTGATCTCTCCCACACTTTTATTTGTTGCCGTCTTTACTCTCTTTCCATCTGTTCGCGTTTTTTACGATAGCTTATTCCTGCAAAACCAAGCCGTGCAGCAACCACAGTTCACAGGCTTTGGCAATTATGCCGCATTATTCCAGGATCCAACTTTCAATCAAGTCATTGTCAACACCGTAATTTATGTACTGGCAACCGTGCCGTTGAGCGTTTTCCTTGCGCTCATTTTGGCATTACTGCTTAATCGAAAGATCCGTGCGCTCGGACTTTATCGTCTCGCGTTTTTTTATCCGACCGTTTTACCGATGGTCAGTGCGGCAACGATTTGGCTGTTCATGTATACGCCCGGCTATGGACTCATCAATGTCTTCATTGAATTCTTTCACATTCCTAGTCAGAACTGGCTTGGCGACTCAAACCTCGCCCTCATTGCGCTAATCATCCTCGGCATCTGGAAACAAACCGGCTACTTCATGATCTTCTATCTCGCCGGTTTGCAGGGACTTCCGCACGATATTTTCGAAGCCGCATCACTCGACGGGGCGTCGGCGATTCAATCGACGCGATATCTTACGTTTCCGCTTCTCACTGGGACAACGCTGTTTGTTACCACCATTGCGGTTGTCAACGCGTTCGAGACGGTTGACCAAATCTACATCATGACCGGCGGCGGGCCAAACAACGCGACTGCCATGCTGCTCTTCAACCTGTGGCAGACACTATTCAGCTTTCTCGATACCGGCAAGGCGAGCGCGATCAGTGTCATTCTTATCGCTGTGCTTTTGATCTTCACCGTGACGAATTTCCTGTACACAGAGCGGCGCGCCACTTATGAATAGAATAATAAAACCTGTCAGGTTTACAACCAAATCAATTTTAAATTCACTCGGATTGATTGTTCTCGCCGTGATCGCAATCGGCTGGGCGATACCGATCATTTGGGCCGTGGCCGTTTCCGTTCATCCGCCGGACGAACCGCTTAGCGCGGCAAACCTGTGGTTTGGCTCGCATCCGACAACGATAAATTATGTCCAGGCGTTTCAGATCGCGCCATTCGCCCAATATTACGTCAACACGATCATCATTGTTTTTGGCATTCTTGTCGTTCAACTGGTGACAATCAGCCTCGCCGGTTACGCCTTCGCACGTTTTCAATTTCGCGGCCAGAATATTCTTTTCTTTCTCATTCTTCTGCAATTGATGGTTCCGTCGAGTGCACTGATCGTTCCAAACTATTCGACGATCCGCCAACTTCATCTTTTCGACACGCTTCTCGCGGTGATGCTTCCCTTCTTCGGCTCCGCGTTCGGGACATTTTTGATGCGGCAGACATTCCGAACCGTTCCGCGCGACCTGGACGACGCCGCGCGCATGGATGGCGCGAACTGGCTGCAAACATTGTGGTACGTTTATATTCCGCCGGCGCGTCCCGCTCTGATCGCATTTGCACTTTCATCCATTAGCTTCCACTGGAATGATTTCCTCTGGCCGCTTGTCGTCACCAACAGCACAAGCAGCCGCCCGCTGACGGTTGGCCTTGCTGTATTTACACAACTCGGTGAGATTGGCGCGCAGTGGCCGCTGGTCACTGCCGGAACGATCATCGTTGTTGGCCCCCTATTGTTGCTGTTCCTTATTTTCCAACGGCAGTTCATTGATAGCTTCCTGCATTCGGGGTTGAAGTAAACAGTATTGCTAAAGATTGGGATTGAATCCCGACCTGCGCGCGTTAATTAGAGCCGGGAATTATGTACCTCACCAGCAAAACTGGGCTGTTCTGCTCGTTCGACACTCCATTATCAAATACAAAATATGCTCTTGCCGCATCAATATTTTCAATCCCACCGATTCGCAAACGAAATTGCGTTGCGCCTGTCAAGTCAATGGATTGAAAAGGCTCAGGACGAAAGTCCGCTGTATACCAGCCGTTGTTTGGAGCCGTATCAAAGCTTCCAGCATTATCGTTGCAAGAAAATCCTGCTCGAAAGTCAACGCTTTGATATCGAACCGTTTTTCCATCAGGCGGAGCGCAAACATCCGCCACCAACCCATGCCGATTGTTTAACGGATTAACGCCAACGACGTCCGTTGATTTGATTTTCAATTTAACGGATGTGATTATTGCACCGTCCGGCAAGCTGGATGTATTGAACGAAAGGAAAGAACGATATTCCTTATTCTGCAAATCTTTTCCAACCAACAACGCTGCATCGTTGCTGTTAACGCACTTCTCATTGTTGCTTGAACATTTCTGCGTCCAATTATTGGACGCGTTATCCGCTGTGAATAGATGATACCCCATCAAATTCCAAGCCAAGATTTTCGGATCAAGGTTCGCATGAAAAATGCCCCAATGCGGTTCGACGTTTGCGTAATTCTTTGACGGTTGATCGAACGCTTCAAAATACGCAAAGCGGACATCCGTCTTTGACAGCCCGCGATAATACAAATCCTGATTTATCTCTGATAAGCCGTATGCGCCAGCAGTTGGCAAACCAACTTCTTTGAAAAACACAAAAAGACCTGTTTGATGAAGCAAGGCTGTATATTGCGCCTGTTCCCATTGGATGGCATCTTGCGGGTATTTCGTAAAGTGCCAGTATGGGTGTGCGATGGGAAACAACCAGTCACCCACTGACAAGAGCTCGGGCCGCCAGTAATAAGTCTCAACATCCTCCGATGTCGAAACGGGTTTTCCTGTGCTCGTCCGCAAATCGTAAATCGCTTCGCAAAGATTCGATATGGAATACCGATCTCTGGTTCCTGAAAGACCTTCATTCCCAATGCTGTAGCCCAACACAATCGGCAAACTCGCTGCGTTTTTCGCGTTATTAAGTTCATCCCGATTTGTTGGACTCCAGATGCCCATGATGATGCCTTTAAATCCAAGAGACTGAGCAATATCAAGGAATTGCTTTCCCATGATTCCGGCGGAGGCGTATGTAATCAAGCCAGTGAAATCAGCTTTTCGCAATACTGTCAAATCTTGATAAATGGTCTCTGGCGTTGGTTGATAAAATCTTTGATCGGGATTTGGATTCGGCGAGCTATAGGCAACCCACCTAATGCGATTGACTTTCTCGATCCAACTTTGACTTGAGGGCAGACTGCAATCCACGGGCACCGGTTCTGATGTCACCGTCCTGCGCGTTGGACTTGGTTCGTCTTTGGATATCGAGATAAGAATCGCCAAGAAAACCGCGATGAGTAAGAACAACCGGACAGCGCGCAAGTGCTTAATCCGCTTTTGAAGATTCAAGATGCCTCTTCATAAGACAATTGCTTGAATTCATAATAGCACGATACGAGTCTTGATTCAATTTCAAGGCAGAACGTTTATCGTTATATGCTCGCTTGCGACAGTTTCCCCATCAGCCATTATTCCTTCGCCCCAAAATTCATGTTGGCCCGCTGATAGCGTCCACCAGGCTTGATACGGCGAATTTGAAAATGTTTGTAATAAATTACCATCTGCATAAATTTTGACTTGAGAAAAGTTTTGACCAGCAACAGCTTCTACTGAAAGTTGTTGAGCGGATTGATTTATATCAGACGCGATTCGATACGTTGTATTCGGCGTTGGCGAAACCAGCATCAACCCAGTTGCGCTTCGCGCATCTGCGTTTTGCTCAAAGTCAGCCAACAACGTCAAACCTTGTGTCCGCGCCCATGGCAATGCTTCGGCTGGCAAATTTAACGCAATAATGGATTTACGCCTATCAGGTGGCGTCGAATCGTTGGCGATGGAATTCGTCAGCGCGTCAATCCAAATCTGCTGATAATAATTGTCGGTCTGCGTTGGCTCGGTTCCGTTGATGAACCATTCCATTTTTGTGTGCGGACAGATCGGAGTCGGTAGCAAGCCTGAGAGATCGCACACCTCAACTTGTTTCATTCCATCGGGTCGAACAAACAGACGATCAGGTTGTCCCTGCAAAAGGGCGCGCATCGTGTCATTCCATATTGGCGCTGCGCCAGTCACGCCGGTTACATCGTACATGCCTTCGTAATTGCTATTTCCAACCCAAACGCCAACCAGCAAATCGGGCGTATATCCAATCGTCCAGTTATCGTGAAAGTTATCCGTCGTTCCGGTTTTGACCGCCGCGGTACGGTCAATCTTCAATGTGCTATTGAGTCCGAATCCAATCGAGCGGGCGCGGTCGTCGCTGAGAATATCGCTGATGAGCCATGTTACCCGCGGATCAAAAACTTGAATCGGCGGTGTTCTATTTTGTGTATAAAGCAAATTACCATTGGCATCGCGAATGTCGAGGATCGAATAATTGCCTGTGTAATATCCCCCATCCGCCAGCGACGCGTACGCCGTTGAGAGTTGAAGCAGGCTGATTTGTCCACCACCGAGCGCAAGCGACAAATCATAATTTTGCGGATCGCCCAACGAAGTAATGCCAAGTCGATTCGCAAGATTGATCGTGTTATCAATACCGACCTTTTGCAGCGTCTTCACTGCGGGAATGTTCAGCGACGAAGCCAATGCGTCCCGCACAGAAACCGGGCCATGCTCGCGGCCATCGTAATCCACCGGCGTGTATGGCTGACCGTTGTGCGTAATAAACGTCGTGGACACATCGAGGATGGAGGTCGCTGCCGTCCATGGATTGGGCCGCGTCGGGTCGAGTGCCTGAGCGTAGATGAACGGCTTGAAAGCGGATCCAGTCTGACGCGGTGAGGTCGCCATATCGAGCGCGCCATCAATGGACGCGTCGAAATAATTCGCGCTTCCAACCAAAGCCAGGATTTCCCCGTTGTGCGGATCGAGCACAACCAGCGCGGCGTTATTGACATTGTGGTTGATCTCGTTGGGCCGAGGCTTGAACTCGTCGAGACGGCGCGCCACAATCTGCTCCGCAACTTGCTGGTCATTCAAATCGAGCGTGGTCCGCACGACCAGGCTTTGATTGGGATTCAACTTGCCGGATGTAAACAATTCATCGAGTTGATCTTTAACGAGCCAGATAAAATGTGGCGCTTCAATCGGATACGGAGCCGGGTTGTAACTTAACGGCGCGGATTCCGCGTCGAGAAGTTGTTCATGTGTTATGTAACCTTGCGATTCCATCAAACCTAAAACGATTTGCTGGCGCTGCTTCGCGAGATCGGGGTGTGTGAACGGATCGTAAAGCCCCGGCGCTTGCGGTAGGCCAGCCAGCAAAGCACATTCCGGCAAAATCAAATCGCTGGCAGGTTTGCCAAAATACGTTTCCGACGCGGCTTCAACGCCATACGCCATGCCGCCATAATTCACTTGATTAAGATACAACGCGAGAATGTCGTTCTTTGAAAGTTTCTGAGTCAACTCCAGCGCAAGGATAGCTTCGCGCAATTTGCGGCGCAACGTGATTTCATTGCGCTCATGTTGACTCAAAAGCAGATCGCGCGCGACTTGTTGTGTGATCGTACTGCCGCCGGAAACGATCTCGCCACCGCGAAGGTTGATCCACAAGGCGCGGACGATTCCACCGATGTCAATGCCGGGGTTGCTGTAAAAGTTTTTGTCTTCGACGGCGATTGTCGCGTCTTTCATACATTGCGGGATTTTGTCGAACGAAAGCACGGCGTGACGTCCACCCACTTGCGGGATAATATTGTAAAGCAAACGTCCGTTTCGATCTGTGATGCGGATACTGGGTGTATCGAGATTTTCAGAGAGCGAATCGACCGAAGGCAAATCCCAAAACGTATAAACAAATAATGCAACAATCAGAATCAATCCGCCCAGAGTAAAATATCGGACAGGCTTATTCCACAAAGCGTACATCAAACAACGAACGATCATTGCCTTGATTCTACTGCTTCTTGTATGAATGCCGAGAAACAAACCAAAATCGCCCGCTTCAATTTCGACGAAAAACTTCGTTGGCTTCTGCCGCACAACAAACGCGGCGATGGATTTGATTACGCCTTCAACGGCCCGCAATCTGTAAAACATTTGATCGAGTCGGTTGGGATTCCGCATACGGAAATCGGCGAGACGCAAGCAAACGGAGAAATTATCGGTTTGGATTATCTCGTCCATGACGGCGACCAGATCGAGGTCCGGCCCGTTGCGCCGATGTACGAATCAGCTGTCGAGCCGCGCTTCATCCTCGATGGTCATCTTGGCCGCCTCGCGTCCCATCTGCGTATGCTTGGAATGGATTCCTTATATCGAAATGATTATGACGATAAAGAGCTGGCGCAAATCGCGGTAGACGAAAATCGAATCCTTCTCACTCGTGATCGTCGCTTGTTGATGCATAAAAATATAAAGTTGGGATATTTATTGAAAAGCCTGAACTCCGAAGAGCAATTCCGCGAAGTCCTGCAGCGCTATGGATTGAAAAAGTGGATCAAGCCATTCCAGCGCTGCATCCGCTGCAATCATCTTTTGGAATCAGTGCAAAAGGAAGATGTGACGGCGCGGTTGGAACCGTTGACGAAATTATATTTCGAGGAATTTCGCATTTGTCCCGTGTGCAAGCAAATCTATTGGAAAGGTTCGCACTTCGAGCGGATGCAAAAAATGATTGCCGAGCTTAAGGATTTGTAAGGCGGTTGTGCTTATTGGTTGCGAGCGAATAGCGTATCATCAGCCGTGATTCAATTCGACAATTGGATAAAACATGGCTGACATCGCTTACGCATTGTTGACATTGGGAAGTTCAAGCTTGTGGGGATTCGCCGGCGGATGGATTCTTTATTTTTATCTTCCGCCCAGCGGCACGCCGCTTGTTCCCATCGCGTTATACAGCGTGGCCATGCTTGTGAGTCGCGGCATCAACGTTGCCATCACACTTCCCATCGGTTTTATTTCAGATCAAACGCGCACACGCTGGGGACGGCGCACGCCATATATTTTTACCGCGTCGCTGTTCATGATCGGATCGTTCGCACTTTTATGGATACCGCCTCATCAAAGCGAGTCGCTCGCGAATCTCTTCTATCTCGCCATCGTGATGGTCGTCTTCAACACGGCATACAGCTTTCGACAAATTCCCTACGAAGCGTTGCTGCCCGAATTTGCGCCGGAAGAAAAGCGCCGCGTCAATATTTCGGGATGGATGGCCGGATTTCAACTCGTCGGCGCGGTCTTCGCGGGATTTGTCGGTCCGCTCGTCGAAGCAATGGGATTTCGGAACAGCGCGCTGATTTTTGCCGGGATCATGCTCCCCTTCTTTTTTCTTCCCCTTTTTTTCATCCGCGAGAATCAGACTCCGCCGAAAATGGCTGCCGCGTCAATGAGCTTTTGGACTCATCTCAAGCTGACTCTCGCCAACCGCGCGTTCCTGATTTTTATTTCATCATGGGGATTATTTTGGATGTCATCCACGTTCGTACTTTCGACAATTCCATACATTGCCACGGAAATTTGTCGCGGCACCGTAGCAGACACAGTTTACTTTTACATTCCGCCCATCGTCGTTTCGCTAATCTGTTTTCCGCTTGTCACGCGGCTCGCCAATCGTTTCGGCAAGCGGATCATTTTCCTCGGCTCATTACTTTTTGGCGCTTTGATATTGCCGGGGTTATTCTTCATCAGTGATTCGATACCAATCCCATTGCTTTGGCAAGGCATTATCTGGATTTGTCTCGAAGCGATTGTGCTTTCAGGCGCGCAAGTCCTTCCCAGCGCTATCGCCGCTGATATTACCGATGCCGACGCAAAGGCAACCGGCCAACGCCGCGAAGGATCGTATTATGCGACGCTTGGTCTGCTCGATCAGGCATCGAGCGGACTGGGAACCGTGTTAATTCCGCTGTTCTTATTACTTGGCCGCAGCAACAGCGACGCGCATGGCCCGCTTGGAATTCGCCTTCTCGGCATCACTGGCGGACTCGCGTTGTTTATCGCATTTCTTCTCTTTCGTAAATATAAATAGCTGCGGCTTTAATTTTGCGGCTTGAGCCGGGAAGTTAAATCTCGGAGCTGCGTAAACGATATCGGCTTGACCAGGACAAAATCCGCCTGGTCGCGGTACATGTCGCCCATCAACGCGTCGGCAGTGGCAACAACCACTGTTGTATTTTTCAAAGACTCGCTGGCGCGTATTTGCGAGAGCAAGCTTCCTCCGTCAACATGAGGGAGGTGCATATCCAGTATTACGATGTGAGGAACGCTTTCCTCTAACTTTCGTTGAGCGACCGCCCCGTCGCGAACAACCTCCGTCTGAAATCCTGCCGCCTTTAGGGCTTCAGCGAAAATATTGGATAGATCAAAATCATCTTCAATGATTAGTGCCAAATTGCCGCTCATGTTTCCTTCCTCTCAACTGTTCGTGGTATTCGATGGGAACAAAATCGTGAACGTGCTCCCGGATCCGAGTTCGCTCTCCACAGCGATTTCTCCCTGCATAAGACCCACCAATTGCTTGACAATTGACAATCCAAGCCCAATGCCGCCATATTGGCGCGTGGCAGTGCCGTCCACTTGACGGAAGGTTTCGAAGATGTGAGGGATCTCATCCTTCGGTATCCCGTCTCCTGTATCCCGCACTGAGATTCCCCAATGGCTTGCGTCGTGACGGAAGAGGCGGATATGAACGCCGCCTTTACCCGTGAACTTAACCGCGTTGTTTGCGAGATTAATAAGGATCTGCCGCAGCCGATAGGCATCTCCATCCAACTTCGCGGGCAGCGCCGGATCTAATTCGCTTGTCAACGTGAGTTTCTTGTCACCGGCGATTTTGTCCATGACGATGTGGACATCTTCAAGCAGTTTCGCAGGCGAAAACGGCTCAATCTGGATTTTTAGTTTTCCCGCCTCGATCTGGGCCTGATCCAGCAACTCGCTGACCAAGTCCAGCAAGTGCTGGGTGTTTGTCATAATCCGATCTGTAGCGCCGCTCTGCTTTTCATTGACTGGGCCATAGACCGCTTCCTTAATCATCTCTGCATAACCCATGATCGCGTTGAGTGGCGTGCGCAGTTCGTGCGAGACAACCGCCACGAAAGTGCTTTTCATCCGCTCGACTTCAGCTTCGCGAGTGAAATCGCGGAAGACAGCTACTGTGCCAATCTGTGCCCCAGCCGAATCATAGACCTGGGCCGCGTTCACCGAGAGCGTTTTCTTCCCCCACCCCAACCGAAAACTTTCTCCAATCTGTCCGGGCTTTTCGAGCATGGCAAGCAACGTCCCACGATCTTTAGCGGAAACACGGTCGGAATTCAATAAATCGTCAATGTTGTGCTCTACGATTTCCGGAAACGGAGTTTCAAGCAAGTTGACAATGGCCGGATTAGCCAGCGTGGATTTCCAGTTCGTATCAAAGACGATTACGCCATCTGCAATGGAATTCAGAATCGCTTCGCTTCTCCCTGCCTCGATCATTTCACGCGTCAGGGATTCGCTTAAAGCTTTTGTGCGCACTTGGACAAGTTTGTCGAGGTTGGCATTGGTTGTACGCAACTCACTTAGGGCTTGCTCAAGGTTGGTGGTAGTAAGCCAGGAAACCAAGGCAAGCAGAAAAAAGCCAGTGATTGCAAATGCATTAGGAACAATCGGGACAGTAGACGCAAGCCACACCATGAGAACGCCAGCAATGAGGGTAAATATAAAACTGGCGAGCGGGAATAATATCAGGCTAGAGATGGCAATAGGAATTGTGTAAACGAAAGTGGACCTTCCGCTTACAATCTCGCGAGGTGTATCGCTAAAACTTGCAACCGTAGTAAGAAGCAGCAAGAAAAGGAAGGCTGCCCAAAGCCTTGACTTGCGATTTATTAGATAAATAGCTACGTCGCCGATGAGTGCACTAATAAGCGCAACATAAAGTAACTGCAAATCTTGAACGAGGTTGTTCGAAAACAGTTGCGTTATAACAGTAATCAACAAAGCTACAAGTATAATGACAAAGACGCCCAACAAAAGGGTATTTAGCATCCTGCCACGACGGGCCTCATCCGGATTCGATGCAGGAGTTGATAATAAGCGATCTAGTATCTTAAGCATATTGCCTTCTTCGTGAGATTGGTTATTCTATCGAACCCAGGAAAAGCTTTCATCGGTTATTCCTCCGCTAGCTTCAGGGCACTCAAAATAACCGACTTTACCAATAATTCTGGGCGATATAACGATTTATCTATCCACAATGCAGGATAAGGTGATTCTGCGTGCCGAGTTAACCAATCTTTCGCCAATTCTACCCTGCCGCGAGGTAATTTGGAGCCATGTTTTTCCCAGATGACAAGAGCTTGAATACAGTATGCAGTCTCCTCCGCTGTTGAAAGCCCAAAGAATCCCCAAGAGCCATCCGCTTTTTGAGACTTTAAAATCCAATTTACCGCGTCCTCACTCAATGAATTATCAAAATCTCCACAACATATTGCGACATGAGCTGTAGTGTAATAAGGAGAAATATGCCACTTATCAAACCAATATTTCTCAGGCTGCTGTCTTGAGCGCACGAAAGAAATAATTTTTTGAATTACAGGATGATTTTTCTCATACCCTGCCTGACGCAGAGCATTTAGGGCATGAACGTTAACATCAACTGAAGGGTTGGCCTCCAACTGAAAACAGCGAAACCATTGTTCTTCCTCATACCCGAGTAAAGGATTTATATCCACCCGCCTACCATTTTGGCTGAGCAACTCAAACCCAACTGCAGTATCGTCACTGTCAGTCAATGAGTAGCTATTTGAAAAGCCAAGCCCTTGCCCATTTCCGGGCTTCCAGTGCTTTTCCAGAAAATCAAGGTGGTTCTCAAAAAGTACGTTAATCTCAGCGCTTTCATTTTGTAAATTCGCCAGAGATAAATTCCACAACACCCAGTTTCGCTCAAATAACTCAATCGGGAACAGCGTGGGAGCACCGCTATCATTCTTATTGATTGCTTCATGCAGATATTGCAAAGCACGATTGTCGCCGGGGCATACTTTTGTAGCAAAATAGGCTGTTGCGGATGGACTATTCCCCACTGAGCCATTTGGTTCTTGGAGATTTTCAATGTCGAGAAGATCAATTTTATCAGTGCCGGCCATTTCGGCTGAGTGGGCTACAGTGATATGACGAGAAAATTTCATGCCAGCCAGCTTAGACATCTTCGTTTCTCTCAAACGACTTAACCTCCCTAGAATTCGATCTCCTTGCTGCTTAATGATTCCCAAATTTTCTGCTTCTGATATAAGAGTAGGGACAACCAATTCGAAACCAACGGTCGCCCCAGTTAGGTCAGCCCTTAAACCCTGAGTAGCACCCGACGTAATTCGGTCAAGCGCCTCTAAGCCATTTTGTATACGCAATCTATCTTGTGCGCGCCGCCCACGATACGTTAATGAAATCATTGCACCGAGAGTACAAATTACTCTATCATGATAGTAAAGCGCTTCAGATGTTCCCCAGCTTCCGTCGGAAAGCTGATTTTCACAAAGCCATTCAAGAGCTTGATTAGATATATTGCTATCGAATTCGCTTAGACGTGCTAACCAAGCCGTATCATAAGCCGTACTACTCATTTGACTGAAGCCGAGCTGCGATAACAAATCCTTCGTTTCTGCTTGAATATCAACCATCTTATGTATATCTCCTAAGTGGACTGCGCCAACTTTTTGGCAGAAATTTATAACTTGCTTCTCGTGATTATTATTGACGTTGTGGTATCCAGACTCCATAGAAACGACTTCCAACCCCATAGGAAGCATCGCGATTCTCAAGGTAATAATTACGGAGACTATTCAAATCACTCGCAGAAAATGAAGAGTAATCCGCGTCGGTATCTCGCCGCAAATACAGATGATCATAGATAATTGATCTTAGCTGCCTCTCTGTCATATACATTGAAGGCGCTATGGTGAAATACAGATCTTCCTCGCCCGAATTTAAAAATGGATAGTCAAACGCGGAAAAGCGATCAAAGCCAATAAAAATATCAGCCTTCTCGATGTATTCTCCGTAGTACATTTCCACAATCGCCTTTTGGTCGGGTATTATTCCAAGCTTTTTGTAATATTCAACCGCATAGCTTGCTGCTACTTGTGTGGAATTCAGGTTATCAGCAAAGGCGCCGAAGAACAATCGGAAGCGTTTATGCTGATTTGTCTGCTGAACGATCCCGTCAAATAAGTCTGACAAGTATTCGTATGGTGTTTCTGCCAAATTCGTACGATATTCCCCATAAAATCGGACACGCACATCATACTCATCGTAAAACGAGACGAAATCTGGGTGGGTCACTAAACGCGCAAGTCCTTCCCCTCCAATCTTTTGCATATAAGCATCCCGCGTTGCCAAAATCTCCGGGCCAATGACGGGCGTAAGCAAGGTATCCACGCCGTGATCGAAAAAGAGTTTATAAAGTTCAATGTGGCGTTTCCCCGATATATCCATGTAGGCTTTGATCGGGTCATCAAAAGATTGGCTTCCGTATTCCAACGTGAACCAGCGTCGTGTGCCGTTAATAGGAAACACACACACTTTCGGCCCGCTCGCACGAACAAGGTGGGCGACTTCTTCAGTTGACAGTTTCAAAAATCCATCGAGCTCAATCATTGATCAAGTCCTCATCATCCAGGAGGCTAGATGAGCCACTCCTCTGGATAACGGACCAGCTCCTGTTAAGACAATGTAATTGTTTTTTTCAAGCTTAAAGCCTAATCTACGTTTAACATCGTAGGCTCCGCTACCAAGACGGAGGGTTCTCACGCCACAACTGATAGCTTCCTCAATTGTGGCGTAGATCAGTAGAAAATACGCGTATGGGATGTTTTCTGCCAAACCCAGTGCGGTTGCCAGTTGCACACCATTGTCCCTCACCAGCGCACCACAACCAACCACATCATTGCCACGGCGGACTTCTAACCACGTCGAGTCGACCATTTGTAAATTTTCCAATAAGCCGCGCATCCACGGATTCGCCGCCGAACTAAATTTACGTGAGACATTCCCCATCAAACGCAACACCGCATCAATGTTCTCAACAGCTTGATAACGACTCAGTTTTAGGCCCTGACTTTCAGCCTGACGGAGACTTCTTTTGTAATGCTGACGATCTTTCTTGTTGCCGGCGTTGAGGTACTCGTCGAAGTTCGACCAAATTATGTTCATAGCTGTGCCGGGATTAGGAACAACTAACTTTCTGAAATTATCTGGCCAAGCATTTTGAGCAGCATCCATAAAATCAAAAAGCAGAAAGGATGCGCGTTGACGTTTCACTTCCTTTTGCGCAGCATCCACCAACAGGCATTTTGCTTCTTGGGAAGAATTCTCCGCAAATATCAATCCAGTCGAATCCGAAAGCGGCGAGCGGCAAATTAAGAGGGGATGATTCTGCAAAATATACCGGAATCCGGCTCGAAGTCCTGGAGGAAGCGGAAGTGGTTCGTTGCGTACCAGCCACAGGCAGGCACGCGCGATCAATTCAGTGCCTTCCAAAACCAACAGGTAGGTCGGCGGACAATCAGACATGACACGCTCGCCAAAGGCATACCAGCGGTGGCTTTGAAAGGGACGTCCCGCGCTGAGACGATCCCACGTTGCGGCATCAATGTCATGAATAGTATTCGCCACCTTTATGCTGAAATCCGTCATGGTGAAATGGACCTTCACATATCCCTTATGCCTTGCAAAGCCATTAGAGCGTCCACGCTTTCGAGATACTCCCGCCATCCGGGGTAAAGCGCAAAATCATCCTGATTATAAGACTCGTCGGGATAAAGGGTCTTCACTCTCAAGAAATTGTAAAGTGCGCGTTGTTCTTTTGTGGCCTGAGACATCTCAGCGATGGATTTTTTATATTGATGATGCCGTTCATTTCTGGATATTCGGGCCTGCATCACCTCTATTTTTTGCCGTGCGTCTTTGTCCAGACTTCCGCACTGAAAATCCAGAAATCCACAAAGCCGGGCGGTTTCCTGTTCAGGATGATTGATCAATTGCTCGTAATTGATAAAGATTTTGCGCGGATTATTCTGCGTGTACGCCAACACATTGAACATACAATACTGCCAGTAAGCAAGCCCCGCGGAATAAGGTAAGCCGTCTTCGTCAATTTCCGCGACTTTGGCCAACGACAATATTACTTCCGCCGGATGCCTTACAGTGATCACATAAGTAACGTCGCCCCAAAAAAGTTCCCAGAATGGCAAAGTCAAAGGCAAACGCGCGTCCTTCCAAATCCAGGCTGCTTGTCCCGATTCCGCTGCCTCTTGATCCATATTTTGAATCAGACTTAGTGCCTTTTCCTGGTATTCTGGCTCTGACGCCTTTTTCTCCAGTTCGCCAAAACGAGGCGGGAGCCTGTCATTGTCGTCCAATAATTCATTGTTGAGACGCTGCAAAGGAATATATTCCATATAGCCATAACCGCGCGGATCGTTGATGTCGGACTTCCAAATTTTGTCCTGCGGGCCGGCATAAGCTCCCCACAAACGAACCAAATCGGCGACTAACGAAGTTCCGCTCCGCATGATTCCCAGAACGATCACGCGCTTGGGTGTTTCAACTCTGGATTTCGAGCGATTGGTCAACGGAACAGGAATCTTATGGTTCATCATTCCTACCTTCTAAAGAGATTGTGAGATATTCTAAAATCCACAGCATTTGAAAAAGATGAATTTGCCAGGAGGACACACCTGTGCAGCCAATCGGGCACGACGAATTGTAAATGAAACAACGCGCGTCTTGAATTACAAAATTGTCAACCGCTGATGCAAATTGCGTTTTATCCCCCCAAAAATTCTGCAAAACATCAATTTTCCCCGCACTCAACGCTTTTAAAAAGGGTCAATTGTCAGATACAATCAGTAGCAGGGCGGGATACCCCGGATAAATCCGCACCGTAGTTTGGCGTTAGGGTTGCTCTCAAGAGAGCGGACGCCATCGAAGCGCGAGCCAGATGGCAAGCACTGCTAAGAAACCGCCAAGCGCAGTGAAGATCACACTGATCTCTGTGGTTTCATGTTTGGTGATCAAATACGTTGGCAGGCTTCGGAAAACACTTTGAAGTTCGCCTGCGCTGGACGCAGAATAATATTGCCCACCCGTCATGGAAGCGATTTGTTTCAGCGTCGCTTCGTCAATGCCCCGACGGAATCCGCCGAAGCCGCCACCGAATCCACCAAAACCAAATGGCGGCGCAACGGGTTGGCCCCCCCCCGCCAAAGCCTCCAAATCCTCCGAACGGATCGCTGCTTTGGCAGCTTGCAAACTCCGATCCATTCGGTGTCCCAAAGCCGATCGTATAGATACGAATGCCGCGATCCACAGCTTGCTGTGCCGCATCAGTTGGAAGCGGACCAGTATTGCTTGCTCCATCGGTGAGTAAGACAATAATATCTGGGGCATATGCGCCTTTCGGAACCGGCGTCGGCTCGACACCAGTTGATGGATCAATGCTGGCCGGAACATTCTTATCAATTTCAGCAATCGCGTCAATCGCCTTGAGTATCGCACTGCCAATGGCTGTCCTGCGTCCCACCGTCAGACTCTCAATCGCCGTCTGCAACATCTCCTGATCCGTCGTCGGCGGCTGGATCAATTCCGCAAACGTGGAGAACGCTACAAGTCCAATTTGTGTACCGCCCCTCTGTCGTTGAACAAATGAAAGTGCGGCAGCCTCGGCAGCCTGTAACCGGGTCGGTTTTACATCCGTCGAACACATGCTGCGCGAAACATCAATCGTAAGAATGATCGTGGTTTGATCGGTTGGAACACTGACAATCGAAACCGGGCGCGCGAACGCAACGATCAAACCTGCGAGCGCAAGCAGGAACAACGCGAACGGCAAATGCTGCCGCCAAAGCGATTGCTTGGGAATCGCGCCACGCACCAAAGCCAGGCTGGAGAATCGAATGCCAGAACTTCGCCTTCGTCGCAGAATCAAAATGTAAGCCGTGATCAACGCGGGTATTAACAATAAAAGGAAAAGAAACCCGGGCCAAAGGAAAGTCATCTCAGCCTCTAAACTTTTTAACCAAACATATCATGGCAATCTTCCAAACCATAACAGAGAGAACAAACCACCGACAAGTAAAATAAGAACACCAGCGCCAGCGAAGATGGAAGTGAGTTCTGTCTTCTCCGGCTTGATGGATATTTGCGTGTTGAGATTATCGTAAATTTTGATCAGCTCTTCCGTGCTTTGTGCGTTGTAATAGGTTCCACCGGTGATCTGCGAAATTTGTTTCAGCGGATCTTCATAAAGCTGCGTGTGCAAAGTAAAACCGTTGATGTGAACATTCGTCCCAGTTACGCTGCCGATGCCAACGGTGTAAATCCGCACGCCGCGATCTGCAGCTTGTTGCGCCGCCGCGAGTGGATCAGGATTTTCGTTGTTCTCGCCATCGGTCAATAAAACGATGGCGGCGTTTGTGTAAGCACCGGCAGGCATCGGTGTTGGCGTCGGAGCAGGAACCGGAGTCATAATGGTATATGACTCTGACGGCGGCGTTGTAACGGGATTGAGGGCTTTTAACGAAACCAGAATACCATTCGCAATCGACGTTCCGCGTTGAGGCGTGAGACGATTGACGGCGGCCAAGATCGCGCCCTGGTCGTTCGTTGGTGGCTGAACCGAAAAGCCCGAATCGCTGAATGCAACGACTCCGATCTGGACGTAAGGCGGTTGCTGTTTAATGAAATCTTCCGCAGCGACTTTAGCCGCTGCCAACCGCGTCGGCTTGAGATCGTCTGCGGCCATGCTGCCGGAAACATCGAATGCGAGAATGATCGTGCCTTCCTGTTTTGGCAAACTGACGACTGCCTGCGGACGCGCTAATGAAAAAATCAATATCGCAAGCGAAAACAAAAAGATCGCAGGCGGCACATGCCGACGCGGTTCGGTGTGTTGTGTCAATCCGAGGCTGTTGAATTTCTCAATCAGTTTCTTTCGCCGCTTTTGAATCTGAAGATATGCGAAAACGCCAACCGGAATCAACAGCAACAACCAAAGCATGGAGGGCCAGATAAACGTCATAATTACTTCCGGCGTTCTTTTCGCAGCGCGACAAAGCGAACAATCGCGCGAACCAAATCATCCTGTGTAGAAAGCGGCAACACATCCACACCTGCACGTTTAAAAGATTCACTCAAACTGGCTTCGCGTTGTTTGCCTGCTTCGGCAAATCGCTGGCGGAATCTTTTATCGTGCGTATCCACGTAAAGTTGTTCGCCTGTTTCGGCATCTTCCATAAGAATGGGGCCGATATCAGGTAGTTCGACTTCGCGCGGATCGGACAATCGAATCGCAAGAACTTCGTGGCGCTGGTTCATCAATCGCAGTGGCTTTTCCCAGCCCGGCTCGCTGATGAAGTCGGAAATAACGAAAACCAGCGAACGCCTTTTGATGGCGTTCAATCCGGCTTCGAGCAACGGCGTCAGATTGGTGAATGGCGCACGCGGCAACTGTGGTTGTTTGTTTAGTTGGTTTATCAGAATCAGCACCTGGTCCCGCCCGCCGCGTGCCGGAATTGTCCGCTCGAGCTGGCTGTCATAAAACATCGCGCCGACTCGGTTTCCGTGACGCGTCAACAATCGCGCGATTGTCGCAACAAAATCAATCAACACCGTGCGCTTCAAACTGTTCACCGTCCCAAAATCAATGGACGGACTCAAATCCAGCAAGAACCATGCAGTAACTTCGCGGTCTTCAACATATTGCCGGACGTACGGCGTGTTCATGCGCGCTGTAACGTTCCAGTCAATGTAACGAACATCATCTTCCGGCTGATATTCGCGCAGGTCAGCAAAGTCCACACCGTAGCCATAAAACAGCGTGCGATAATCGCCCTGAAGCAGACCATCAAGGCGGCGAATCACCTGCCAGTCGAGGCGCTGTAAGATTCGTTCAGGCGTTGCTGCGGATATCGGCGTGCTCATGCAAAGGCACCACGGGAATCGGGATGCGGTCAAAGATCTTTTTCAAAATATCATCGCTGGTCACATTATCCGACAGCGCCTCATACGAAAGCACGAGGCGATGGCGCATCACATCCAGCGCCATATCGAGGACATCTTGCGGCAACAAGTAATCGCGTCCGCGCACGAACGCCAGCGCACGTCCGGTGAGAATCAAATTGATCGAAGCGCGCGGGCTTGTGCCAAATAAAATGTAACGCTCCAAATCCTTCAAGCCATAATCCTGCGGTTTGCGCGTTGCCGTTACCAGTTCAACGGAATATTCAATCAAGGCTGGATCAACAAAAACTTTATCAGCTTCCTTCTGCAAATTAAGCAATTGATCGGTTATCAAAACCTTCTGAACGGCTTGTAATGCGCCGGTCATACGTTCGACGATGACAAACTCTTCGGTTTTGTCTGGGTAGCCGACAAGGACTTTGAGCATGAAGCGATCCACCTGCGCTTCAGGCAAAGCATACGTGCCTTCGGTCTCGATTGGATTTTGCGTCGCGAGCACAAGAAACGGATTCGGCACCTTGAACGTTTCACGCCCAATCGTAACTTGATGTTCCTGCATCACTTCCAGCAATGCACTTTGGACTTTTGCCGGAGCGCGGTTGATTTCATCCGCGAGCAACAAATTCGTAAAGACCGGGCCAAGCGACGTATTGAACTCGCCGGTCTTTTGATTGTAGATGCGCGTGCCGATCAAATCCGCGGGAACCAAATCCGGGGTGAACTGGATGCGTTTGAACTCGCCGCCGATTGCCTCCGCCAGCGTTTTGATCGCCATCGTTTTAGCAAGCCCCGGCACGCCTTCAACCAGAATATGTCCGCGCGCCAATAAAGCGACGATCATTTGCTCAAGCAAATGATCCTGCCCAACAATTACTTTCTTGACTTCATACAGAACGCGTTCCATTGGCTTCTTGTCATCGGGATTTGTGTGTTGATCCATCAACTCTCTCTCCTAATTCATTTTTTGCTACGGAGAAAAACAAAATATTTTCTCTGTGACGCTGTGGCAAATTACATAACGGTATGCGTATGAGGCAGCCCTTTGTCATGGCTTTTTCCGGCTCACCTGATAACAAGCAAGAACGTGTCCCGAACCCTCCCAGGTACGCGTTTGAATGAGCTTGAGAGACACTGGTGGACGACTTTCAAATATGGGTGTACCTACTCCACCAATCAATGGGAAAAATGTGAGATGGAGTTCATCCACCAAATCGTGAACCAATAAATCATTCCAGAGCAGGCGGCTCATGATGACCAAAATGTCTTTGCCATCTTGTTGTTTGAGTTCGGCGATTTCCTTGTAGGCATCCGCTCGTTTGATAATGCGCGTATTCTCCCAAGGTGCTAATCCCGCCCCGGTCAGTTTGTCGGAAATGACGATTTTCTGGATGGATTGAAAGAGCCCGGCAAGCTCACGCCTGACGGCGGTAGCGTTAGGATCGTTGGGAACGGAGGGCCAATATTCCTTGTTGCTCAGGAATGAATTTCGACTTAGCAAAAGGAAATCGGCTGCCCGCAATCGTTCTGCATTATAGAAATCGAAGCTGTCGTCATTGTAGTAATCTTCGTGGTAATAGTCATAAAGGGAGTTGATGTCTTTATCTTTTCCTTCATATAGGCCATCCAAAGTTAGGAAATTGCTGACAATAAGTTTACGCATAGCTTTGTTTCCTCTCGACCTTCATCTAACGAGTTGCAAAAGGTGCCTAACATATACACTAATCCGGCGGAAGACCTGCCGCGCCGCCTGCGGTCGTGATCGGCATCGCAAAACCGATTCCAATAAAAACATCCTGGTCGGTTGGATTCACAAGCCCGGTCACAATTGCAATGACCTGACCATCGCGATTGAGGAGCGGCCCGCCTGAATTTCCAGGGTTGACCGCCGCATCAATCTGGATCAAACCTTTAAGTTCGATGTTGCTGCCGGATGGCTGGAAACTGCGGTCAAAAGCGGAAATCACACCCGCGCTCATCGAGCCGTATAAACCAAATGGATTCCCGACCGCATAGACTTCATCACCGATACGCATCGCATTTGGATTTCCAAGCACAGCCGGAACGATCTGCGCCGGAGGATTATCCGCACGCAAAACAGCGATGTCATTCTGCGGCTGTTGGACCGTCACCTGCGCGCTCGATTGCGTGCCGTCTGCAAACGTCACCTGGACTTTGTTCGCGCCTGCGACGACATGCAGGCTTGTGAGAATATCACCTGCTTGATCCACAATTACACCACTTCCAAGTCCCTGATCGGTTTGGCCGTCCGGGCCGGTTGTTTCGGTCTGAATAAGAATCAACGAAGGCTGGATGATTTGATAAACACGTTCCGAGAACGCGGCCGGAGGTGTTGCAGACGCAAGAACCTGGTTCACAGTGTTATTCACGTCTTGCGCAGATAGCGGGCGCGGCGCGGGAAACAAAAGGTTGTAGAACAAAATCGCAACGAGAGCCGCTGCAACTCCCGCGGCGAACGGAACCGTCCTTCTTGCCATAGTCCAAAACTTTTTCGCGCGGCTACGCCATAAATCCAAACGCGGCACAGGAGGTTCGTCCATCTTTTCACCGATAAATCAAACGAGGATACGTACCCATCATTTCACTTTAACGCTTCTGGCTAAGGTAAAGATGAATCTAATATGATGAAATTGCGTATCGCAAGGCAGGCAAACGCGCCAGAAAATCCACTGTTACTTGAAGTCGTTGCAGTGAACAGACGCGGCCAAACGCGGGGTTCTTTCGCAGTTGTGAAGCCAGGAGCATTTCCCGTAACTTTCGGGTGGCAGTGGCGACTACATAATCAACACTGGCTTTAGTGCCGGATGAATTTAACGGAGGCTAAGAAATGACACATGTG
>JAJYOO010000073.1 GCA_021796155.1 Chloroflexota bacterium | reverse complement strand
CCGAGCCCGTTTCAACCAGGGCCGCGCCGAGCGCGCCCGCGTAAGCCGCAACAGAACCTCCGCCGGGAGCAGCAGTCGCGGCCGCTACATTGTCGAGGAATGGAACGTTTGAATTCCCAGATTGAGATTCGTTTAATTGCGAAGATCTGCTCTGATAAAGTCGCGCTTCGAGAATTTGATCCAGGCTGAATTGATCGAGCTGTGTATACCAAACTGCCGCATCAACCAACGCATCTTGCGGGATAAGTCCGACGAGTTCACTGTGATGAATTCCAATGCCATAACGCTGCGCTTCGCGGCGAATCATTTCAACCACGCGTCCAATCGGTGACTCGCGAAAGTTTGTGAGGTTGATTGAGACCTGTGCGCGTCCTTCAACCAGCAATCCAAGCGATTTGACATATCGCATCCCGCCCGACGATTGGCGGATTGCCTTCGCGATTTTCTTGGCAATGCTCACATCGTCTGTTGTCAAATAAACATTGAACGCAATCAGCGGATTGCGCGCACCGATGACGGTCGCGCCTGCGGCTCCCAATTTCGCTGGACCATAATCTGGCTTGCGTTCGGGATTCGTTTCGATCTCGGACTTGAGTCCCTCGTATTGTCCGCGGCGGATATTTTCTAAATTTGTTCGCTCCGGACGTGTGGCGGCAAACTCGTACAAATAAACCGGGACTTGCAACTCGCGCCCGACGCGTTCGCCGAGTCGCTTTGCCATCGCGATGCAATCGTCCATTGTCACGCCGGAGATCGGCACAAACGGACAAACGTCCGTAGCGCCGATGCGCGGATGTTCGCCTGTGTGATGATTCAAGTCAATCAGTTCGGACGCGGTCTTTATCGCGCGGAACGCCGCTTCTTCAACAGCTTCCGGCGGACCAGCATACGTCAGCACGGTGCGGTTGTGATCGAGATCGGATGAACGGTCGAGCAATCTCACGCCCTCGACGGATGTGATGGCCGCGACGATCTGGTCAATCACTTCCGGCCGGCGCGCTTCGGAAAAGTTGGGGATACATTCGATGAGCTGAGTGGTCATTTAGTTTGGTAGTTGGGTAGTTAGATAGTTTGGTGGTTGGATAGTTCAATGGTCGAGTAGTGGCATCAAGGCGCCATGTATCGAGACCCATGATCTCCAATTATAAGGGGAGAGGGGAAGAGGGGATAGGGATGAACCGCGATGCTATAATCGCTTTCCATGCAGAAAAGGCCAAAGTTTGAAGTCCGCTCTTCCTCCATTCATGGACTCGGTGTGTTCGCCACGCGGCGAATCCGCAAAGGGACGCGCATTGTTGAATATATCGGTGAGCGCATCACGTCCGAGGAAGCTGACCGACGCTACGCGGGCGATACATCTGAGCATCCGCATGTGCTTCTGTTCGTCGTGGACAAACGCACGGTCATAGATGCAGCCGTCAGTGGCAATGATGCGCGCTTTATCAATCATTCGTGCGAGCCAAATTGCAGGGCATTCACGGAAAAGAAACGGATATTTATTTATTCCATAAAGACCATTGCGGAGGGCGAAGAGCTGACTTATGATTACAACCTCACGCGCGATGGCAAGGATGACGAGGGAACCGAAAAGCGTTATGCCTGTCATTGCGGGGCAAAGACTTGCCGCGGTACGATGCTTGCGCCAGGAAAGAAGCTAAAGAGGAAGGAAAAATAATGTCCATTGGCAATAGCTGCATCTACATCAAAGGAATGTGTTGATTGGACATTTCCTCGGAAAAGAGAATGTCAAATTGAACGATGAAAAACGATTACAAGAGTCGCGCCAATATTGGGACAATGTGGCACCATCGTTTGATGATGATCCGGATCATGGTCTGCGTGATCCCTTGATTCTTGAAACTTGGGAAGCCTTTCTCAAAAAATGTCTGCCCTATGCCAACGCGTCCATTTTGGATATTGGCTGTGGGACTGGGTCATTGAGCGTTGTGCTTGCCGAGCTTGGGCATAAAGTTACAGGGATTGATTTATCGCCGTCCATGATTTCTTTTGCACAAGCAAAAGCAGCAACGCGAGGACTTCAGATCGAGTTTCACGTCATGGATGCGGTGTCGCCCCTTTTACCTGACAGGCAATTTGATGTTGTTGTCTGCCGACATCTGCTTTGGTCGTTGCCGGAACCTCGGCAAGTGCTTCAAAAGTGGGCTGAGTTTCTAAGACCAAAGGGGCGGTTACTCTTAATTGAAGGCTATTGGGAAACTGGTTCAGGCTTGCATGCAGATGAAATTACCGAAATGCTTCAGCCTTCTTTCACGATTGTCTCCGTTCAGAATTTAAGCGATGACCCTAATTATTGGGGTAGAAAAGTCATTGACGAACGCTACGCAATAATCGCCGATAGGACTCAGCTTGGAGAAAGCTAAAGTTGGTATGCGATTAAAATCTCTGCTGAAAATCATAAGTTGTCTCTCGCTGATCCTTGCTTTTCTCATCCAGCCGTCAAAGCGGGTACTTGACGTTGGAGATTCGTCCTGCTAAATTGGCTTATACTTGGCTTTGAGTTTTTTCTACGGGGACAGTGAGTCCACGCTTTCTCCGCCACCATGCTTCGCGAACGCACACGGGCTATCGCTGTATGGAACAGAGTTGACTTGGAGGTTATAACTTATGTCCATTCCAAAAATCACTCCTCTCAATATTGGTTATCTGCGCGCCGATGCATCGGAATGGTATGGCTTACCGGGCGATCACCCAATGAGTGGAAAAGTGGAAGAAGTGCCGATCCTGTGTTATCACATCGCAGTTGGCGCGCAATCGGTGCTCGTTGATGTCCCAGCCTATGAGTTTCCCGGGGACGCCGCTGAGATGGCAATTCCTGGTTTCATGGCGCACTCATTACTGGAACTTTTGACGGCGGCGGAGATTGATGCGGCGGGCATCCGTGATGTAATCATCACTCACGCCCATTGGGATCATATCAATGGACTCACCCGCATTGTTGATAACCGCCGTGTGCCAACGTTTCCCCAAGCTCGACATTATTTGGGACGCGGCGATTGGCAGCCGGAGCAATTCGGAGCACTGGAAAATGACACGCTCAAAGTAGTTCACTCACACGGCCTACTGACTCTATTGGATGGTCCGTTTGACCTTGGTGAGGGGTTGACTGTTTTACCGGCTCCGGGCGAGTCGCCGGGTCATCAAATCCTCCACCTGCATGCAGGCGGAACAGAAGCCTATTTTGTTGGTGACCTGTATCATCATCCACTGGAATTTGCGGAGCCGGCCCGGAATGTGGAATGGGCTGCGCCGGATACGATGCAAGCCAGCAAGGCCGCGCTCATTGAGCGTGCGGCCCAGAGTGGCGCCCGCGTCTATTTTTCCCACATTGAAGGGCCTTATCGGGTGCAACTCATGGGTCAGAAGCCACATTGGCAGGCTGCATAAGGTTCCATCAAAGCGAATTGGATCCATCCAACCCATTCAAGAAGCATCCCCACTTTTTTAGCAATCTATTAGGTAGTCTTGTTTTGGCTCGAAAGAACATACAGGAATAAGTCTTCGGAATCAGTATTTGATTGCAGATCACCTAGTATGGCGCGCATAAGGTGAAAACCTACTTTCTCAAGAAGGCGTATGGATGCCATATTGCGTTGGAGAACTTCGGCTTGAATTTCAGCCAAACCGAGTATATTGATGGCATAGTCTATGACTAGGTGAACAGCGGAAGTTCCAAATCCTTTGCCCCAGTAGGCACGTCCGATGACTATCCCAAGTTCTGCAATACGCTTCTCTTTGGATGTGATAGTCAGCCCAATTGTTCCGATACTTTGGGTGGAGCTTTTTGGTACGATTGCCCATCGAATGCCTGTTTGCTGGCGAAATCGCTCCCGATGACGATGAAGCCATTGAAAACCCATTTCGATTGACTCTGGAATGGGATCTCCAGCTAACACTGCAGATTCAGGGTCCGACGCGCGTTCGAACCACGTGGGTATATCATCCTCAGCTATATCGCGTAGAAATACTGTATCCCCGAAGAACTCTGGAACTTCATCTGGAAAATTAAGTGTTTGGGACATCATATAGACTTCCAAGCCGCCCAACGACTTGCATTGGCATCCTCGCACTTTAGGGAAAGCCCTGCGTTCTCTGCCCTTGTGTTTTCAAGGATTCAGGGACGCTGTGTTGGGCGCTTTTTTATTCGGCAAAATTTTTTGACGAGACCAAAATTCACTACCTTTGGGTCCGGTGAGCTGGTGGCGTCCTGCCACGTTCAATGATCTCCACTGCCTTGAATGCTTCTTTCGCATCCACCTGATAAACCCGGATGTAAATGTCAATCGCCATTTGCTTGAAGCCTGCGCGGGCTAGCTCCCTGATTTTTGCCGTCACCGCTGCTGGATCGGCTAAATCGAGTGACGAGATGTCGGGCGCAGGCAATGGCCCGGCTGAGTTCAGGCCATGCCTCATCAGTGCCTCCACGGCAGTTTGGGCATCTTCAAAACTAGCGTTAGTCTGCTCCATATAATACTTGACAGCCCCAGCCCGGTTGCCGACGCGTAAGCGGGCATACATGGCGGCAGTTAGTATAGCAGGGTCGACAGCCGGCGTTGATGACGGACTCGTGTGCAGCTCAGAAGGCACCTCGATGACCTTGCCACAATACTGACAAGTCATTGTTATCTGAGAACCACCATCATAGTTTAGATTTGCGCCACATGAAGGGCATTCAAGGACATGAAAGGGTACCATAGTCAGGACTCCCGCACATTTCATTCTCAACTGGAAAAATCTGCTTGCAAGTTGTGCCTGTATTATATATCGCAGTGGCGAAGATGTTAGCCGTCAAGCCAGAAAAGGCTTTCAGACAAGTGCCCAACGGCTTGACGTTCGCTCGCGTAGCACTTCCGAAGGGAGAAGCATGGCGCCGGGTCAGGCATGGACTCTGCTTGCGAGCAGAAAAAACTCAAAGCCAGATACGACCTGTTTCACTTTATCCCTTCCCAAATTTCAATGTCGTATTTGGGGATCGCGAAGCAGTCCAAAGGACGGGTGCGGCCACTCTTTGCCCTTGGTGTTTTCTTGCCCTGTGTACTTCAGGGTCAAGGGTTCAGGGACGCTTTGTTAGGCGCGGTTTGTTTTTTAAGAATCTCATGGATCAAATGTTTGAACAATAATCGCCCAAACCATTCCATGATGGGAATTTATAAAAATTGTCGTCGAACTTCTGTTCATTTACTGTCCAGGGCTTATCTATACCTATCCAAATTATAGAGCGAGATTCGCTGACAATGCCAATGCCTCCACTACTCGTGGAATTAATTTCAGGTTGTTCGATGTGGACTTCTAAACCGATTTTGGGGTAGAGCAATCCCCATGCGTAACATGGGATACCTGAATTTTTCGGAAAGCTTGCGACAAGTACGTATTCTGGTTCGCCAATCGCAGAGATAAAATCACCAATAGTGATATGTTTTGAGTCCATAAAAACATATATTCCAACAACCATGTTGTCGTTGATTGCCACATAACCATGTTGTGGAAAACTAGAGTCAGTAACTTTCCATTCCGAATCGTTGACATTTTTAGTGCCAAATTGTTTTGCTAGAATCCTGTAAACATCATTCGGGTCTGTTTTTTCTGGCTCAATACCGTACCAGCAAGCATTTTTGCATGTATCGGAAACTATCATGCTTCGTAAGGACTGTTGATAATTATCAGACGCACATCCAACAAACAGCAAAAGGAAAAATGAACAAATTATTCCGTTTCGCATACTGGTTTTGATGGTTACCATTTGCAAATGAAGCACCTTACGGTTTGCGTAACCTGTGTGTGGGTGGGCGTGGACTTTAAGTCGGGTGTAGATATAACAAGGATGCGAGAATAATAATGACGCTCTCGATAACCAGATACATCGCGAGCGCCAACAGAAAATTTTGCCAACCGATTTTCTCTTTGATGAGAGCATCGCTGGACGACACCACGATTGTGGAAGCCTTCTGGTCGCCAAGCCTTTGATAAACAGGAGGCTTCATATAGCTGTAGGCGACCACGCCGAAGAAAAGTCCGTCTATTAACCTATAGAGGGATCGGACAAGTGCCTGTTTTAGACTACAAGAATTTCCGTTGCTGTCAATGACACGCATTCTGAAGATAATTTTTCCAACCGTCCTGCCAAAAAGCCATTCGAACACGCCGAAGTAAATGATGGTTTCGAGTATTCCGATCAAGTAGCTAACCCATTCCAAGCTGGATGGAACGAAATAATAATGTTTTCCGGTCAAAGGAGTGAAGGCGGATAGGACAGCTCCCAAAATCGCCAAAGACCAAAAGCGGGTGATGATAAACAAACCATTAATCGCAAGATAATCAATCAAAAAAGCCCCTGCCCGCGGCCAGAACTTTTTTCCATGTATCTCAGGCTGCGATGGCGAGATATTAGTTACTTCCATGGTACACCTCCGTATGATGGGGACATCATATTTCACTAAAGAAACAGAAGCGCAAGGAAAGTATACTGCCGAATTGGCAGACGAATAAGCCGTACATAAGCATTGGTGAGCTGAAAAGACTCCCGTGGTGCACCGTGGTTTCCGGTCACGATGATGTATCAACTGGTAGCGCCTTGAGCGACCCCGATTAGGAAGCTATAGAACCCAAGTGATCGGGTCTGCCGAATCCGAATGGAACGGAGAAATCTATGAGTAAATTGAGCAGACCCAATGTAAGGATGGAAGAAGCACGTCCCTTTGCTGGGATGAGCCGGATGAATCCATTCGCTGCTGGTCGAGTAGCGAAGTGTACCGAGGCCAAGGCGGTTGACAATCCATGTATAATCGGCGATTGCATGAACATACCCGATTATATTGTCTCCACGATGGAACTGCGTCGCAACAACGGCGAACGCGGCTCGCGTAAATTTATTGCCTATCAAGGCGTCGTATACGATGTCACGGACTGTCCCAAGTGGCGACCTGACATGCACGAGCAATTACATTTTCCCGGCCAGGATCTGACCAGCGAACTTCCTGATGCCCCTCATCACGAAGAAGTTTTTCAACGCACTTGCGTAAAGATTGTTGGAAGGTTAGCAAGTTAATAAGTTCAAACGTTAAACCTTCTAACTTTCCAACCTTCAAACTTTTCGACTCTTAAACCTTCTGACTTGAAAACATGACAACTCTCAAATGGTGGCAGACTGCCGTCTTCTATCAAATCTACCCGCGTTCGTTTGCCGATGGCAACGGCGATGGCATTGGCGATTTCAAAGGCATCCTCTCCAAGCTCGATTATCTTTCTGATCTCGGCGTTGACGCGATTTGGCTCTCGCCTCATTTCCCGTCCCCGAATTGGGATTGGGGTTATGACATTTCTGATTATCAAAATGTAGCGCCTGAATACGGCACGTTGGACGATTTCAAAACTTTCTTAAACGAATCGCATAAACGTGGTTTGCGCGTCATCCTCGACCTTGTGCTGAATCACACCTCCGATCAGCATCCGTGGTTCCTCGAATCCAAATCCAGTCGCGGCAATCCCAAAGCGGATTGGTATGTCTGGTTTGACGCACCGCCAAATAATTGGCAATCCTGCTTCGATGGCGACGCGTGGACATATGTCCCTGAACGCGATCAATATTATTATCACTACTTCATGAAGCAGCAGCCCGATCTCAACTGGCACAATCCTAAGGTCAAAGCGGCCATGTGGAGCGCGGTCCGCTTCTGGCTCGATCTCGGCGTGGATGGTTTCCGTCTCGATGCGATTGGAACGATCTTCGAAGATCCGAATCTCGTGCCGCATCCTGTTCCAATGAATCTGGCTGAACTTCGCCGCGCACATGAGCTTGCCAAAACACCTGCCGAGAAAGAGCAGGTCGAAGAATACTGGCATGACATGTTCATGTATCAGCATGAACAACCTGGCGTTCACGAGTTAATGAAAGAGTTGCGCGCTGTACTCGACGAGTACGATGGCGACCGGATGCTCGTCGGCGAAAACGAATATATTTCTTATTTGGGAAACGGCGACGACGAATTGCAGATGGTCTTCAATTTTCCGCTGATGCAGACCGAGCGCCTCACTCCGGACCATATCCGGCGCAACCAAAAAGAGCGTTTGACTCAACTGGAGGCTTTACCCGTTAAGGGCTGGGCGTGCAACACGCTTGGCAATCACGATTCTCCTCGAGTCTATAGTCGCTATGGCGATGGAATTCATAGCGCGAAACTTGCTCGACTGTCTTTGGCTTTGGTGCTCACACTCAAGGGCACGCCTTTTCTTTATAACGGTGAAGAGATAGGGATGACTGATGACATCATCACTGATCCGACGAAACTTCGCGATACGATGGCGACCTGGTATTACGATCAGTTAGTCAATGAACTGAAAGTAGATTCTACTGAAGCCGCGCTCCGCGCTGGACAAATGTCCCGCGACAAAAATCGTACACCGATGCAATGGCGCAACGCCCCAAATGGTGGATTTTGTCCTGCGAGTGTCGAACCATGGTTGCCAGTCAATCCAAATTATTCCAAGGGCGCTAATGTCGAAGACCAATTAGGCAATTTAACTTCATTGCTCAATTACTATAAGCGTTTACTTTGCTTTCGTAAATCGACGCCGGCGTTCATTGAGGGGGAGTACATTCCACTTCACGATGAGTCCCAAGAATATTTTGCTTTTCTCCGAAAGATTGAATCGCAAACGATCCTTGTCGTTTTGAATTTCTCGAATGAACATTTAGAACTGGATTTTTCGCATGACAAAGAAATCAAAGGCAGAACATTTCATACTTTATTTTC
>JAJYOO010000072.1 GCA_021796155.1 Chloroflexota bacterium | reverse complement strand
TGAAGTAACGCACCAGATCAAGGAAGCGGCGTTTCTCGAAGACGCCGCGCAGGAGCACTTCCAACTCAACAGCATTTGGTTGTGCCAGCGCATCGCCCGCGATGGTCTTCCACGGCATGAAACGTTCCTTGTCGGCGGTCAGCGAGCCGATGCGGGCATGCGTGCCATCCGAAATGATCAGGGCTTCGTTGTACACGAACAGGGGCATGATTTCGTTCTTATAGGTTTGGAGCTGCTGGAAAGCCGACCAGATCGTGGCCTTTTCATCGGCTGCGTTCTTGAGTTCGATGACTGCCAGCGGCAGTCCGTTGACGAAGATCACTACGTCGGGGCGGCGGTTGATATGGTTTTCCACCACCGTAAATTGATTGACCGCCAGCCAATCGTTGTTATCGAGATCTTCAAAATCAATCAGCCAGACTTTATCGCCCTTGATACGCCCATCTGCGCGATATTCGACTTCGATGCCATCCGCCAGTATTTTATGAAAGGAACGATTGTTGCCGACCAGCGATGGAGAGCTCGGACGCGTAACTTTGCGAAAAGCATCTTCCAATGCTTCGGATGGCACGTTCGGGTTGATTCGTTTAAGCGCATCTTTCAATCGTCCTGATAGGATCACCTCGCCATAATTCTCGCGTTCGGCAGCGGGCTCATCGGGCGCAATATCACCACCCAAAAGGATGGTATATCCCATCTCTCTAAGCCAGTTCAGCACAGTTTCTTCAACGACAGATTCGGTAAAGGCCATATTTCCTGAATTATAGACCCTAAAGGTTTCCAGTTAACAAACCCTAAAGGTTTTAAAAACCTTTAGGGTTTTCTTTGTTTCAATCGTAATCATCCTCTGCAAACCACTTGCTGCCTGCATCGGAGACCCATTTCTCGTGCAATTCCAGATAACCTTGTCTTCCGCCAAACCATTCCAAGACAATATCGCGCTGTAATTTCGTGGGTTTATCGGAGAGCAATATGCCATATGATGAGTATTTCCAATCTCGAAAATCCTTCACGAACTTATGCTTCTGCGGGTTTTGGTGGATGTAGGCAATCACATTCCAGTACTGCCGATCCGTTGTGATCGGCACGCGCCCGAAAGGATGTTGAAAAAGACTTCCCGTTCTTCCATATGCGTTATTGATCGCTTTGGCGTAGGCGTTGAAGAAGTCTGAGAATTTCTTGGAAGGATAGTCTGAAACCTTTAGGGTTTTTAAAACCCTAAAGGTTTGTTCTTGTTTGGGAAATATCTCCTCTTCCGACTTGACCCTCACCAGCATATGAAAATGATTTCGCAACATACAATACGCAAAGGTTTCCGCGATGGGTTCAATATACTTGAAATGCAGGTTCAGGAAATGCTCGTAATTGCGCTCCTCAACAAAGATATTCTCACGGTTGTTACCGCGATTATAGATGTGATAATAGGTATCGTAGAGTAGCGGATTGGGACTTGTCATACTTCAGACCCTAAAGGTTTTCTTGTCTCCAGACCCTAAAGGTCTCTTACCAAAATTTGCCACGGGGCCAACTTTATTGCTCTCCATCCTTGACAAGACTCCATGACGGTGAAGACCTTTAGGGTCTCTTTACTTCGAGCGCGGTTTCTTCGATGGTAGATTCGGTGAAGGTTTTCATACACTTAAATTCTTATGAAGATCGTTACCGACAATTTCCAATATTTGGGTTAATTGTAGTACCTCGTCGACGTCAATAACGATTTTTCGTCCTAGGATTGCTTTAGGATCATTTGCCTTTTTGATGTACTCTTCATCGATTACACCCATTGTATGAGCGAGCAAATGTCTCTTCTGAAAACATCGGACTATGAAATCCCATTGAGCATCATCCAATGATGATGCCATATTAAAGTTGAACAAAGACTGTACACGAATTTTCGCATTGTTTATATTCTGAAAGGAGATTTCCTTTGCCTGATCTGGATCGGATGCTTTGTTAGAAAATGCGGAGCAGGTTACTCTTCCGAATCCATCAAAGGATGAAACGGCATTTTCCAATCCATCCTCGATAAGGTGTTTTGCGAATTCCTTGTCCTCAGAGTCTTGTGCAAGCTTTATCTCTTTCTCAACCATTTCAAAGTTTTTACGGAGAATTTGCGACGAATTGTGAACACCGCAGTCAGGGCAAAATGCAAAAACACCATAAATTGCATATTCTAGGGTACAGGTATCACATAAAACATTAGTTTCTAATTGCTTTTCTCGGTAGTAACGAATTGGTTGAGCTCCTCCTTTAAAATTCATGCTCAGTTTTATGAAACTGTTTCTTGTGCTTTGGCGCAAACTTCGACCCCAATCTCGTACATCTTCTCTCAATGCTTTTGAAACTTTATTAGCCATAATCGATCCAGCATATTCAAGTTGCTCCTGCGTCCAAAAGTGGTCATGACCAGAACTATGACCGCAATACGGACAATGGCAAGGCAGGTTCTCACCTTTTAAGCCGGTTCCGAATTTGACTTTAAAATATCCAAGACATTCAGGATTTGGGCATTCACGTCCGGTCAAGCCATTTTCATCAGTAGGAAAAGAAATTTTAATGCCCTGCTCTAAGCGCCTCAAATTTCTGAATGAGTTACCCATTCTTAATCCTCCACATCCTTCGCGCGGACCTTGCTCCTCATCACCCTCGGGGTAGACATCCTGCCGCGCAGACTCGCTAGTATGATCGGTTCGATAAATGATTGCGTAAGCATCATATTGTGTTTTTCAGATACGTGCCCCAGTTCTTGACAACGAATCCTCTCATGCCTTTGCCAGGATTATAGAATGGATAAATCTGGCGAAACTCGCGTTCAGCTGCCGAAAACTCTTTTGGCAATTTGTCTGTGTATTTGGAAAGATACAACAAACCAATGCTGGGTGAGCGAGAATCGCCCAGATTGCAATGAACAAGAACTTTGTGCGAATCGCTCAGTCCTTTATGGATAAATTCAAGAGCCGCGTCAATAATATCTTTTTGAATATAGGCAGGATTGGGAACATCCACCAGATTCAGAATCAAACAATTTTTCCGTATTGCAACAAGTATTCGGGATGGCTTTTTGGTGCTCCAAGGGATTTATATCCTAGCTCGTGGCGATGATATGGTTCTTTACAGGCATGGACAATAACCCAATTAGGTTGCCCTTTTACTTGAAATTCGTAATCATCCGCAGTGCCTATAAAAAGATTAGGATAAATTTCGATCATAGTCTGCTTTCCATATCCTTCACGCGGACCTCGCCCCTCATCAATTTCGGCAACAGACTATCTCGCAGACGCGCCAATGTGCGCGATTCTTTGTTGTAAAGTTTGGCATAAATTGGTCTTACGTAATCATAGAAATCTTTGACTAATTTTTCAGGCGGAATGGTTATTTGATGGTAGGCCAATAAATCTTTATCATTTAAGTTTGGAATTGAAGTTCCATTTATATAATCCCAGATTTCATCACTTTCTCGCATGTTGAAAAGAACTCGGTCTATATAAACAGCATATTCAGGTGACTTGGCTTGAAATCGCTTGACGAAATTTGAATAAATCACAGGGTAGGAATATACTTTCAACATTTCTGGACTCACCCACAAAGGTTTACCAACTGGACCAATTCCTGAACCCGCTATCAAAATATCGCCATCAGATAATTGTCTTTTTTCAAGGCTTGATTTCTTAATCCATCTCACAGGTGCATCTTCTGAATAACCACTGTTTCTCAAATTATCCAAATCAGTACCCCTTAAACAAATAACAGGAATACTGTCTTTAAATTCTATATCTTCTCCCCAATCCCCACCTATAGTAGATTGGCATAAATCTCCCAATCTACCAACTTCCCAAGCCCCAACCTCTTTATTCTCCACAAACCACTGACGAAATATCGCCCGCGTCATAGACTCTAGCGTGACGTTCATGCGGCGGTTGACTTCCATCTTGTCATCCAGCGTCCCTAGAATCCGGACAATAGCACGTTGTTCATTAATGTCGGGTAATAACATTCTTATTTTACGAGCTGACGCAACATTAAAATGTTGTTGCACAGCACCTACGAGATGTGCTGAAACATGATCAGATGCTGATGAATTGATATAGTAGGCAAGAAAACGAGAGTCTAGATTTGGTCCGCATCTGACAATTACAAGATCGGAACAATTAGATACTGGCAACCAACTTGGAATAACAGCAGAAGCACCAGGTTTTCCTGTTCGCACAATTACCACATCGCCCGGGCTTAAAGCAGATTTCTTAATTTGTTTGTGAAATTCAGGGGTGATGTACTTTATGTCTTTTTGATTGATTACCAACTGTTCTACATTTTGTGAGCGGAGGAAGGGAATACCAATGGGCACATATTCAGATGCCATAGGACCAACATAGCCTACAGTAATTTCTTCAGCCACTTGCTCAAGTAATACATCACGCCATTGATTACTTGGCATGAGCTATAACCCTTAGACTATGCTTGATTGCTTCGCTTAATTTGTCACTCTCTTCAAGTTGGGCTTCCAACTCTATTGTCAAACGCGCCATTTTTTGCTCGAAGGGTTCATCGTCTTCTTCAAGTTCCGCCGCGCCCACATACCGTCCAGGAGTGAGCATATATCCTTGTTCTTGAATCTCCTTCAACGTAGTCGATTTACAAAAGCCCGCTACTTCCTCATATTTCTTTCCCGACTTCCACGCATGATAGGTATCCGCAATCTTCGCAATATCTTCTTCCGTCAAATCACGATGAACGCGTTCCACCAAAAATCCCATCTTGCGCGCGTCAATAAACAAGGTCTCGCCTTTGCGATTGCGTGATTTCGCATCATTTTTATTCCTGGTCAAAAACCATAAACAGACTGGAATCTGTGTCGAGAAAAACAACTGACCAGGCAACGCCACCATACAATCCACCATGTCAGCTTCGATGAGTGCCTTGCGGATCTCGCCCTCGCCCGACGAGTTCGACGACATGCTGCCATTCGCCAGCACGAATCCCGCCGTGCCATTCGGTGCTAGGTGATGGATGAAATGTTGTATCCATGCATAGTTGGCATTGTTTACCGGCGGCACACCATACTTCCAACGTTTATCTTCACGCAATCTGTCACCGCCCCAATCGCTCATATTGAACGGCGGGTTGGCGAGAATGAAATCCGCTTTCAGGTCGGGGTGCAAATCACTATGGAATGAATCTGCGTTTTCCTTGCCGAGGTCGCTGGTAATGCCGCGAATGGCAAGGTTCATCTTCGCAAGTTTCCAGGTGGTCGGGTTGCTTTCCTGTCCATACACGGCGATGTCATCCACCTTGCCGCCATGCGCCTCCACAAACTTTTCGCTTTGCACGAACATACCGCCCGATCCGCAGCATGGGTCGAAGATGCGTCCCTTGTATGGCGCCAGCATCGACACCAACACGCGCACCACCGACTGCGGCGTGTAGAACTCTCCGCCCTTCTTACCTTCCGCGCTCGCAAATTGGGACAGGAAATATTCGTAGACGCGCCCCAGCACATCCTTGGCGCGGTTCTCACTGGACCCGAGTCCGATTCCGCTGACGAGATCGATCAACTCACCTAAACGAATTTTGTCCAGCGTCGGGCGCGCGAAATCCTTGGGCAGGATATTCTTGAGCGTTGGGTTATCGCGCTCGATGGCGACCATGCCGTCATCGAGATATTTCCCGATCTCCGGCTGTTTCGCCTTGCCCTGCAAGAACGACCAGCGCGCTTCCTTCGGAACCCAGAACACATTCTGCGCCAGATACTCATCCCGGTCTTCGGGGTCTGCGTCTTTTTCTTTGACCAATTGGGCGTGCACTTCTTCAAACGAATCGGAAATGTATTTCAGGAAGATCAGTCCCAGCACCACATGCTTATATTCCGAGGCGTCCATGTGCCCGCGTAGTTTGTCCGCCGCCGCCCATAACTGCGATTCAAAGTCCAATATTGCGCCGTTTCCGTTTTTTGTTTTACTGTTTTTCTTTGGAGGCATGTTTCTATTCCCAATCTACCAATTTTTGAATACTAATTACTTAAGCATACCCCCAACAGCGACGATTGTACAAGAAAATCCCTTGCAGAAAACGCACAATTTCTATCCTGAAAATCAGCCCGTTGGTAGGCTCATTCTTTTCGCGCCAAGGAATAAGGCCAAAGATTTGAAGCAGAATCGGCAAGATAGTGAAATAAGAAAATCAAGTCCCTATGTCAGAAGCATAGGGACCTGCGGCAATGAAATTCGATTGCCAAAGTGAGACGGCACTATAACAATCTAGAGCGGGTGATGGGACTCGAACCCACGATATCTTGCTTGGGAAGCAAGCGTTCTACCACTGAACTACACCCGCTGGCGCTGGGATTATAAATCAAGATTCTCGATTGAGCAACTTGCGCGCCAGATCGGTCAGCGCCTGGCCCGCCTCGCCGTGCGGTTTAGCTTTTTTCAACGCCCTCAACGCCTGATCGGTTAGACGTTTCGACTCGCCCCGGGCAAATTCAAACGCGCCTTCATCGGCCAGCATCTTTGCGACCCCCGCAACTTCATCCGGACTTATGGCGGACGCGGCCCAACGTTGAGCGAATCTTCCCTGTTGACTCAGACCGTACAACACTGGCAGGGAATTCTTTCCCTCCGCCAAATCGCTGGCCGCAGATTTACCTGTCAGCGCCTCGTCGCCCCAGACGCCGAGGATATCGTCCTGAACCTGGAAAGCCAGCCCAAGGTCCCGGCCGAAGATGCAGTATTGCTCGATCATCGTCTCGTCTGCATTGCCGAGGATCGCGCCAATTTGTGTACAGGCTGAGATCAGCGCGGCGGTCTTGTCTTCGATCATGGGCCAATAATCGTCAATGCGCACATCGTTTCGTTTTTCATAGGACATGTCGAGGAACTGGCCGCGGGTCAAAGCGAGGCAGGTGTCTTGCAAACAACCTGCGGCGCGGACAACGATTTCGGTTGGATAGCTTTTTACCAAATCCAGCATGGCTTGATTTGCAATGACGAATAGCACATCGCCAACGTTGATTGCCTGAGGCATATTCCATTTTTTCCAAACAGTGAGGCGGCCCCGGCGCTTTGGCGAATTATCTTGAATATCATCATGTACGAGTGAAAAATTATGAACCAGTTCAACTGCTGCCGCGGCCGGCAAAGCGTGTAGCCAATCCCCGCCACAAGCGGCCGTTGAAAGCAAAACCAACAATGAACGGATGCGCTTTCCGCGCGCTTCCGCGCCCGCGCCTTCGCCTGTCCAGCCCATGTGATAGGTGAGCATTTCATGAAAGGTTTTTGTGCGTGGCAAATCAAGTCGCGCGACCTGGCGCTGAAGTTCAGCTTCGATCTGGGGGAGCAGAGACGAGATCATGAAAAAGTTTCCCTATTCGCAATTTGTTGTTTTTCCATCATCATAAAACGCCACGCCCGGATAATTCTATTTCAAGCTGCGCAGGCGATTGAAAGTGGATAGTCGCAAAACCAAGTTCGTTGGCCGTTTTGATGTTTGCCATTGAGTCGTCAATGAAGAGACAAGCCTGCGCCTCCAATTTGAATTTGTCCAGCATGAAGCGGAAAATCTGCGGATCGGGCTTGATCATTTTTACTTCGCCAGAAATTATGATGTCATCGAACAAGTCAAAGTATGTGTGCTTTTCTCGAACCATCGGGAAAGTTTCTGCGGACCAATTACTCAATCCGTAAAGCGGATATCCGAGTTGTTTTAGTTTCCGAAGAATCACAACTGTTCCATCAATCGAACCGACGATGGAATCCTCCCAATGTTCGTGGAAGGCGCTGATCAAGCGCGTATGTTGCGGGAACTCTGACGACAACTCAGCAACTGCCTGCGCGAATGGACGCCCTTTATCCTGCTGGGCGTTCCATTCTGCGAAATTGATTTCGCTCAGGAAGCGGTCGATCTCGTGTGGTTGCTTGATAAAATGCCGATATAGATTGTGCGGACTCCAGTCCACCAGGACGCCGCCAAAATCGAAGATGACGGCTCGAATTTTATGCTGGCTCACGATTTTATTTTTTCGCCTTTCGGATCGTACAGCGGTTCCTTCTCGACTGTGACCGGAATCTGGATCCCAAAACATTCCACGCTGAGACGTGTTCCCGGTTTCGCCAGCTCGATGGGCAGATACGCGTATGCGATGCTCTTGTTGACAGTGTAGCCGTATCCGCCAGATGTGACCCAACCGACTACTTTATCCTGGTCGCGGATGGGTTCGTTTCCAAAAGTTATGGTGTTGGGGTCATCCAGAGTCAGGCAATACAACTTTTGCTTCACGCCTTCGGCCTTTATTTTTTCAAGAGCCTTTTTGCCCATGAAGTCTGCGTTTTTATTGAGAGCAACCGCAAAGCCAAGTCCGGCTTCGTATGGAGTGTAATCGGGCGTGATGTCTCCGCTCCAGTAACGATAGCCTTTTTCGATGCGCAGAGAATCAATGGCCTTGTATCCACCAGCCATCATGCCAAACGGTTTTCCGGCATTCCAAAGTGTGTCCCACAATTGCTCGCCATATTCAGACGGCGCATAAAATTCCCAGCCAAGTTCGCCGACATACGTCACGCGCAATGCCAGCGTTGGAATATTTCCAATCGTGATCTGTTTGGCGGTCATGTATGGAAATGCTTCGTTGGAAACATTATCGCGTGTGATGCTCTGCAAAATATCGCGCGCCTTCGGGCCCCAGAGTCCATAAGCGGTGCGGGCGGAAGTGATGTCGTTGATGTAAACTGTACCATCCATAGGCACGTAACGGCGCAGATGAGTCATGTCGTGCGTGCCAAATGCGGTT
>JAJYOO010000071.1 GCA_021796155.1 Chloroflexota bacterium | reverse complement strand
CGTCTCTGGTCATTAAAGCTCCCTACCGAACGGTCGGTAGAACAAGGATACTACCCTTCAAATGCCATGTCAAGGAAATGACTCCGTTATCCCAGTTGAAAATCGTTCGTCCAGCGCTATAATGAACTTGGCGAATTTGGCATACAGCGGGCAATGCCCTCGACCAATGAAACATTTTGTGGGCGGTTTTCGTCTACGTACGAATGGTCGTGAACAAACGCAGGAGGCTCAATATGTCACGCAAAAAGATTTATCAACTATTCGTCTTGATCGCTATCGTGATCACAACCTTCGCAGGAACTACCAGCGCATACGCCTGGTCAGGATGCGGTTCAACGTACACCGTTCAATGGGGTGACACGTTGAGCGGGATTGCTGCCAAATGCGGCACAACAATGCAAGCGATACGCACCGCGAATCCCGGACTCTGGTATTGGGTTTTTGCCGGCCAGACTTTGATTATGCCAGGCGGAGGATATTATCCGCCTCCATCGGGGACGCCAGGCAGACAATACGTGGTTCAGCGCGGAGATACGCTTTACAAAATTGCCGTCCGCTATGGAACCAGCGTGAACGCCATCGTTGCGCTCAACCCGCAGCTTGCAAATCGTCCAAGCTGGATTTACGCGGGTGAGGTCATTACGTTGCCAGCTACGCCAATTTATTACACAGTCCAACGTGGTGACACACTTCGCATCATCGCCGCCCGGTACGGGACGACCGTTTACAGCCTGCAATTGCTCAACCCGCAAATCTGGAATCCAAACCTAATCTATACCGGGCAAGTAATTCGCGTTGGGTAGCAACCATTCAAAGATAATGTGAATTGCATGGGGTAGAATCTACTCCATGCAATTCTCGCGTGCTCTGCGCGTTCTGTCTCAACCGCGAATAAGCTCAATTGCTTTTGTGGGTGCGGGGGGAAAGACAACCTCCATGTTTCATTTGGCGCGTGAATTACAGTCAGCTAGCAATTTACCGGTCGTCGTCACAGCAACGACGCATCTCGGCGCGTGGCAGGTTCCACTTGCCGATCAGCATCTTGTCGCGGACAATGTTAGAGATCTTGACCATCAGACTATCCACGGCTTGACCCTCGTCACGGGCCCGATCAGATCAGATAGCCGAACCGTTGGCGCTAGCAACGAAATCTTATCCCGACTAAGAGAAGAAGCAAAAAAACTCAGTTCTATCCTGCTTATCGAAGCAGACGGCGCGCGTCAAAAATTATTGAAGGCCCCAGATATTCATGAACCGGCAATTCCAGATTTCGTTGAAATGGTTATTGTCGTAGCAAGCTTGGCCGCATTGAATAAACCGTTGACCAATGAATTCGTTCACCGCCCGGATATATTTTCAAAGTTGAGTAGTTTGAGAATTGGTGAAGCAATCACAGGCAACGCGATCGTTCGAGTACTGACGCATGAAGATGGCGGACTAAAGAATATTCCCCAACAAGCTCACCGCGCTGCCTTACTGACACAGGCCGATACGAATGAATTGCAGTCCATTGGCGGGAAAATGGCTGAGAAGATTTTGCATCAATATGACGCCGTGGTTGTTGCCTCTCCAGATTTTTCAAATATTCAAACATTCGAACCGACTGCAGGAATCATCCTCGCCGCGGGTGGTTCCACACGTTTCGGCCAACCAAAGCAATTGCTTGATTGGCGCGGCGAACCATTTATTCGAGCAATCGCAAAAACGGCGATTGAATCTAGGCTTTCGCCAGTCATCGTTGTGACCGGAGCATACGCGGATCAAATTGAATCCACGATTCAGGATTTGCCAGTGCAAATCGTTCGAAATACTGAATGGCAAAACGGACAAGCATCTTCGATTCGAGCAGGCGTTCAATCTTTGCCAGATAGAACTGGCGCTGCGACATTTTTGCTTGCCGATCAGCCACAGATCAAGCCGGATGTAATTCAAGCACTCATTGCACATCATTCGACTGAACTTTTCCCGATTGTCGCTCCGTTGGTGTTAATGGAGCAACGCGCCAATCCAGTTTTGTTTGACCGGGATACATTCCCAGATTTGATGGCGCTTGAAGGCGATGTCGGCGGACGAGCAATATTTTCAAAACACCGCCTTGAATATTTGCCGTGGCATGATGACAGTTTGTTATTCGATGTGGACAAACCCGAAGATTATCCCCGCATGAAAGAATTGGAATGATTGCTGCCATCATTCTTGCTGCTGGAGAATCGAAACGAATGGGTCAGCCCAAGATGCTTTTGTCGTGGGGAAATACAACTGTTCTCGGTCACGTAATTGATGTCTTTCGATCTACCGGTATCGAGAACATTTTAGTTGTTACAGGAGGCGCGAGAAAAGAAGTGGAAGCGATTGCAGAATCAAAACAAGCAAGCACGGTTTTCAACGAAAATTATGCGCGCGATGAAATGTTGAGTTCCATTCAGTGTGGATTGCGCTCTCTCGACCGTCAGACGCAGGCGGCACTCGTCGCATTGGGCGACCAGCCTCAAGTCCAAGAAAGAAGCGTGCGGCTTATTGTGGAAGAATTCAATCGAACGGAATCCAAGCTAATTGTTCCAAGTTATCAAATGCACCGCGGACATCCGTGGCTAGTCGCGTGCGAACTCTGGAATGAAATCCTTGAAATGAAATCACCCGATTCACCGCGCGATTTTCTCAACCGACACGCAAATGAAATCCGTTATGTGGAGATGGACACGCCCTCCATTCTCCAAGATTTGGACACACCGGAGGACTACTTGAAATCACGCCCGTAGCGTGGTACTGTGAAATTGGGGCCGGTTCGAAAGGAGCGTGTGCCATGACGGACTGGGATCAGATTCTTGAGTATATTCACAATGCCATGCAGGCGGTGGATGAGGCGCATGAGGCGTCTCATGAATTGAGGGAAAACGCCAACCACGAAACGTTCAACGACTTTCGCGAGAAGATGGAAGAATTAGAAGAGCATCTCGGCAAATTGAAAAAAGTATTGGACAACGAAGAAGCCTATGCGATGGATGAATTAATGGATGCCCTGAGCAAGGTCTATTCCGGACATCGCGCTGATTACCGCAAAACGCCGCGAATGATGGAGGAGCCACTTAGGGAAAAGTAATATCTTAACCGATCTTCGGCAAACATCGGTTTGTGATAAACTCCGTCCATCTTACTGCCGGACGGAGTGGAATCTTGAAATATTTTGTCATCGTGAATCCAATTTCAGGCCGCGGGCTGGGCGAAAAATCAATCCCGCGCATCGAAGAATTTTTTCATTCAAACAATTTCGATTATCAACTGGTCCGCACCGAGCGCGTGATGCACGCGCTTGAGCTTGCAGAGAACGCATCCTACGATGGATACGACGTCATCGTTTGCGCCAGCGGCGACGGCACGCTCAACGAAGCGTTGAACGGTGTGATGAAAGCGCATATGAATGGAAGCTCACCAGCATTCGCCGTGTTGAGTGTTGGCACTGGCAATGACTTTGCAGGCGGCACAGGCATCCCAACCAATCTTGAAGACGGCCTGATTGCAATAAAAGAAAACAAACGAAAAAAGATTGATGTGGGATTGGTCAAAGGCGGCGATTATCCCGAAGGCCGTTATTTTGGCAACGGCATCGGCGTTGGGTTCGACGCGGCGGTCGGCTTCGCGGCTCTGCAAATCAAATGGACGCGCGGCTTGCTGGCTTATCTCATCGGCGCGATCCAAACCATTTTCTTTTATTACACACCGCCAAAACTTCGCATCGAAGTGGACGGCCAAACTATCGAACAAGACTCGCTCATGGTCTCGGTCATGAACGGCACACGCATGGGTGGTGGATTCCGAATGGCGCCGAACGGCGATCCAGCCGATGGCCAGTTCGACCTCTGCATTGCATCATCGGCGGGCAAACTGCGGATGTTCGGTCTCATTCCGCATTTCATTCGCGGCGACCAAGCCACACAACCGGAGATCAAAACGACGCGCAGCAAGCGCGTGACGATCACCGCGCTCAAAGGCGATTTCCCCGCTCACGCGGATGGCGAAACGTTATGTCGCAACGGTTCAAAACTGGAACTCGAACTGATTCCAGAAAAATTGGAAATCGTCTGCGTCTGACAGTTTTCTCATGAACTTCCTCCACTGGTTTATCACCAATGCCATGAAACTTGGCTTGCATATCATGTGCCGCATCGACGCGCCTGATTTGAAAAAGATTCCCACGCACGGGCCCTTAATCATTTATGGCAACCACACCGGCTCCATTGAAGTGCCTGTTCTTTATGGAGAAATCTTTCCGCGGCCAATGACCGGCTGGGCAAAAGTGGAAAGCTGGGATAACTGGTTTTTGAATTTTATTTTTACACTCTGGGGTGGAATCCCACTTCACCGCGGCGAAGCAGATTTGGCTGCGCTCAAAAAAGCGTTGGCAGTTTTGAAGCAAGGTTATATCTTCGGCTTATCACCCGAAGGAACACGCAACAAAACCGGCAAGCTTATCCGAGCCAAACCCGGAATCGTGATGTTGGCTTTGCAAGCCAATGTTCCCATTTTGCCAGTCGCTCATTGGGGCGGAGAAAATTTCAGCGCGAATTTAAAAAAGTTCAAGCGGACAGATTTTCATATCCGCGTCGGAGAGCCATTCAAAATAAACACTAATGGCGTCCGGGTTAGCGCTGAAATGCGTCAGGAAATCGCGGACGAGATGATGTACCGCCTCGCCAAGTTGTTGCCGGAAGAATACCGCGGTGAATATTCGGATTTGGAAAGGGCAACAGGGAAATATTTTATAAACATGTAGGGGCGACTAGCCAGTCGCCCCTACAATAAATCAGAATTTGAAATAATACGCGTTCGTCTCGCGTCTCGTAAACCCCATTCTTTGATACAGCCGATTCGCGGCTTCGCGTTTTGGATTTGATGTCAGCGAAACACCACTCGCGCCCTTCTCACGCGCGATATCCAAACAACGACGAATCAAGGTTTCGCCAACTCCCCGCCCGCGCGCGGACACGTCCACGATGACATCTTCGATGATGGCACGGATGCCGGTTGGGACGCGATATACCGTCACACATGCCGCGCCAATAATAGATTCGTCGTCAGCGCGGGCGATGATCAGCGTGGAGGATTCTGATTTAACGAGAGCTGCAAGATCGTCTCGCGACGGAGGCGGATTATTAGACGTCAACTGTGGGACGAGTCGTTGGAGCGCGTCCCACAGTTCTTCGGTGGCTATTGTTACTTGTTCAATTTGCATTTTTAGAAATGTCATTGCGAGCGAGCAAAGCGAGCGTGGCAATCTCAAATAATCATCTAACAGGAGATTGCTTCAGGCTTCGCCTCCGCAATGACATCATGCTTTAACCAATCCAACTTTGACCTTCTCGCCATCGAAGTCGTCATCGACAGATGAAGCGTCCTTGGGCGGCTCGCTAAAATTCAGCGCAACGGCCAGCGTTTCGGTCGTGATGTAATCACGATGCACCTCGATAGCCGACTTCAAACTCGCCGAGGCAACAACAAACAGATTGATGCGATCCGCCACATCGAGATCAGCGCTCTTCCGCAAATCCTGCACACGGCGGACGAACTCCCGCGCCAAACCTTCACGCACAAGATCAGGAGTAAGTTCGGTGACGAGCGCGGCAACATACGCGCCATCTTCTGCAACCGCGAAACCTTCTTTTGCCTGTGCTTTCACTTCGACTTCTTCGGGCAGAATGTCATAAGCCTGTCTATCTAAAGTGACTTTCACGGAACCACCGCCAAGCAGCGCACGCGCGACATCTTCCGAGCTCATGGCAAGAATTGCTTTTTGCAGCGCAGGGAACTTATTGCCATATTTTTGTCCGAGTTGTTTTGGCAAGGGCTTGATCGTGTGCGAGACTGCTTCTGTTGAAGTATCAAGCAAACGCACAGTCTTGACATTCAATTCATCTTCGATCAACTCAGCAAAAGTTTCAACTGCTTTACGATCAGACGCGTTGCCAAGCGAGAACGCAACTTCCTTGAGCGGCTGACGGACTTTTCGATTCGCCTTTTGCCGCGCTTGATGTCCGAGCGAGACCAACTTCATTACCAATTCCATATCGCGATTAAGTGACTCATCAATCAGCGCTTCATCGAACTTCGGCCATTCAGCGAGATGAACCGACTCGGGTGCGTATTGATCCACCGAACGGACAAGGTTCTGATAAAGCTCATCCGCAAGGAACGGCATGGCAGGCGCGAGTAATTTTGAAAGCGTAACGAGCGCGGTGTAAAGCGTACCATACGCGGCTTGTTTATCCGCGTCTGATTCAGATTTCCAGAAGCGGCGACGCGAGCGACGCAGATACCACGTCGAAAGTTTTTCAACAAATCCTTCGATGGGCCGCGTCGCGGCGGTGACATCATAACTCTCGTACGCGTTGGTTATGTCACGCATGAGCGCATGAAGCTCCGAAATCAGCCAGCGATCCAAAACATTATCGCTGTAAACGCGCACAGACGTCAGCTGTGGTTTATCCAGGTTGGCGTAAGTAACAAAGAACGAGTACACGTTCCACAGCGTCAGCGTGAACGCGCGTACGACCTCGCCAACCAACTCCGAAGAGAAGCGACGCTCATTTCCCGGCGGTGTCGCCGTATAAAGATACCAACGGAACGCGTCCGCACCGTTAACCTTGAGCACATCCCACGGATCAACAATGTTGCCAAGACTCTTCGACATCTTTCTGCCCTCGCCGTCGAGAATCAAACCGAGACAAAGAACATTTTTATACGCGACCGAGTCCATTAATAGCGTACCGATGGCATGCAGCGAATAAAACCAGCCGCGTGTCTGGTCAACAGCTTCGCAGATGTAATCCGCAGGGAATTGCGACTCAAATTTCTCTTTGTTCTCAAACGGATAATGCCACTGCGCGTATGGCATCGAACCGGAGTCAAACCAGACGTCAATCAAATCTTTGACGCGGCTCATCGTCCCGCCGCATTCGGGGCATTGATATTGGATTTCATCCACGTACGGACGATGCAGATCAAGATCGGAAAGGTCGCGGCCAACTTTCTCGGACAATTCTTTTACTGAACCCATGCACTCGCGATGTTTGCATTCGCCGCATTCCCAGACGGGCAGCGGAGTGCCCCAATATCGCTCGCGACTCAACGCCCAGTCAATATTGTTGGAGAGCCAATTACCAAACCGCCCTTCCCTGATGTGTTCGGGAACCCAATTGATGGTGTTATTCAATTCCACCAAGCGATTGCGGAATTGGGTGGTGCGAACGTACCACGAGTCGCGCGCATAATACATCAACGGTGTATGACATCGCCAGCAAAATGGATACGTGTGTGTATATCCTTCGGTGCGGAACAAGAGTCCGCGTGCGCGCAAGTCTTCGATGATTTGCGGATCAGCATCTTTGATGAAGACACCGCGCCACGGTTTGACTTCGGGAATGAACGTGCCATCCGGCAAAACGGTCATCAACACAGGCAAATCGGATTGCTTGCCTGTTTCCATATCTTCCTGACCAAAAGCCGGAGCAATATGCACCAGGCCACTGCCATCTTCCGTGGTTACGTATTCAGCGTTCACAACATAATAAGCTGGTTTATCTGGGGGCAAGAAAGTATAGAGCGGATGATATTTCGTGCCCTTGAGTTTTTTGCCTTTAAATATATCCAGGACTTTAACTTCTTCGCCACGGAAAACTTTTTCAAGCAGCATCTTGGCAAGGATCAATTTCTCTGTGCCGCCATCGGGCAAAGATCGCTCCACTGTCACATAATCCACGTCAGGGTGCGCGGCGACCGCAACGTTACCGGGTAAAGTCCATGGCGTGGTTGTCCACACCAACAGCGATGTATCGGGCTTGTCCACCAGCGGCATGCGGACAAAGACCGAGGGGTCGGTTGCTTCGTCGTAACCGAGAGCCACTTCATGGTCCGAAAGAGGCGTGCCGCAGCGCGGGCAATAAGGTACAACCTTATATCCTTTGTAAAGTAAATCTTTCTCCCAGAACGATTTGAGAATCCACCAAACTGACTCGATGTAATCGTTGGTATACGTCACGTACGCGTCGTCGAGGTCAACCCAGAACGCAATTCGATCCGTAAGTTTCGCCCAATCGCGGATATATTCAAATGCAGACTTGCGGCATTCTTCGTTGAACTTGGCGATGCCGTATTCTTCGATTTGTTTTTTATCAGTAAAGCCATGCTTCTTTTCGACTTCGATCTCGACCGGCAAGCCTTGCGTGTCCCAGCCGCCGCGCCGCGAAACGTGGTAGCCGCGCATGATCTTGTAGCGCGGGAACATATCTTTGAACGCGCGCGCCAAAACGTGATGCACACCGGGGCGTCCGTTCGCCGTTGGCGGGCCTTCAAAGAAAACGTATTCGGGTTTGCCTTGACGCTGCTCAACCGTCTTCTTGAAGATTTGCTCGCGCTGCCAGAAATTCAGCACGCCTTCTTCCATCGAAGGAACGTCGAGCTTGGACGAAACTGGTTTGAACATTCGACCTCCGAAATTCGATATTCGTAATTCGATATTGGATATTCGTTCCTCGATTGTCGAAGTTCGACTATCGAATAACGGCATTAACAAAAAACTCTCGCCTCATATCAGAGACGAGAGTCATAACTCACGCGGTACCACTCTGCTTCCCAAAATTGGGCGCTCAGTCGGATACATCCATATCCGCATCTTTGATAACGAAGGATGACTCCGTCTCGCTTACTAATCAAATATTCGATGATCGAGTATTCGATTTTCGGTCTGCAACTCCGGGAGGATTTTCAACCCGATTTTTCTGATCTGGCTTTCACCGTTTCCAGATTCGCTGGCAGGGATTCGGACCTACTCGTTCCCATCATCGCTTTTAAGTTTTGCTGATTATACCCACCTCGGCAACAGATAGCAAGACGCTACGCAGCCCTCAAGGTAAAAACCGTGATCTCTGGTCGACAATTGATCCGAATATA
>JAJYOO010000070.1 GCA_021796155.1 Chloroflexota bacterium | reverse complement strand
TCGCTCGGCGGCTTTCTGCGCGGTCTGCTGATCGAACGCGGCGATTTCGGTTCGATCCGTGACCGGCGTGCCAATCAAATTTATTGGTACCGGCGAAAAGCTCGACGCGCTCGAAGCGTATGATCCGTCGCGTTTGTCATCGCGCATTTTGGGAATGGGCGACATGATCGGCTTGATCGAAAAAGCCGAAGCCGCGTTCGATCAGCAGACCGCGCAGAAAGCCGCCGAGCGAATGATGAAGGGACAGTTCACGCTCGAAGATTTTCTGGAGCAGATGAAGCAAATGAAAAAGATGGGGCCGCTGGCACAGGTGATGGATATGCTGCCCGGACAATTTGGGCAAGCCGCGCGCCAGGCCGACCCGAAAGAAATCGAACGAGGCATGAAGCAGTCGGAGGCAATCATTTCTTCGATGACGCTCAAAGAACGCCGTAGCCCGGATATTTTGAACGCGTCACGCAGACGAAGAATCGCAGCCGGCTCTGGAGTCGAAGTGCAGGATGTGAATCGTTTGATCAAGCAATTCCGCGAAGCACAGAAGTTGATGAAGACTTTTCAGAAAACAGGCGGAAGAGGCTTGGGAAATTTGTTTGGATAAAGTAGATGACGGTCACTTCTAAAGTGACCGTCATCTTTATTTTATTCGTTATCTGATTTTTCTTCTTGCCGTGGGGCGGTGTTTCGAAGGTCCTTTGCCTTTTGCTGCAAATTCTTGAAGTAATCTGTGTTGGTGATTTCATCTACCTGCTTACCGCGCTTGGCTTCGTCAATTTGGATTCGTAGTTGCTGGATCTCGTTTCTCAACTTCTGTTCCTGGATGTAACCTTCAAGCGCCGCGGCTGCCAGGGATGAAAAAGATTCCATCAGTCGTTCGATATTCTTGTCGAAGGGAATGATCTCCCGCTTTGAATTCAGCGCGTTGATCAATTGGAACGCGCCCAAAGCTTTTCCTTCGTTTCCTTTCAGCGGAATCGTCAGGAACGAGATGGACTTATAGCTATGAGTCCGGTCAAAAGCGCGGATGCTTGAAAAATCATATTCCTTTGTCTCGTACGCGTCTTCGATGTTCACCGTCTTGCCGTTGATGGCTGCATAGGCTGCCGCGTTGCGCTCATTCGGATTTCCCTGATCGTCATATAAAAACAAACCCGGCAATGTGATCTCGACGGGCGACGTGCCGCCCATGCTGAGACGCAGCGTGTCGTTGTGCATGACCGCGAGTTCCAGTTGCTTTTCGCGGACCAAATACAGCATTCCCGCGTCAGCTTTGCAAAACTTCCGGGCCTCGGCCAGCATGTTTTCCAACAGGCGGCCAAAATTTTTCTCTGTGCTCAACTGCACGCCGATGGGAATGACGATGTCCAACAAACTGTTAGCGCGTTGCTTTTCGATTCCTACTTGAATCAAAATCCTGCGTAATTGTCCTGTGAGGTAAAGACCCACAAGCGTGAGGCCGCCGATGCCATAAATCGCTGGCGCAAAATCGCCGCCAATTTTGCCGGTCACGAGCAGACTGAAAAGTGCTGTGTACGCAACCGCAGCGATAAATCCGCCGAGCAGAATCGCGACGCGGCTGCCGCGATGACGGAAATAGAACTGCGTCACAACCACGCCGACAATGCCCGATGCGGTGGTGTAAACGAGAGTCGAAGAAAACGATCTCAACAAGACGGTCTCAACGCTGCCTGCTGGAAGTGCGAGGGCGTACTTTACATTTTCAGTGATGGCATAACCAAGGCCAATCGCGAAACCATACATCGCGCCGTCTATCAGGTTGTCAAACTTTCGACGGTGGTCAACGAGAAACACTCCCAGCATGGCGAAGATTTGTTGAATGGCTGGCACAATGACGATGGCGATCAAAAGATTGGATAATCCCAACTTCGCAAGCTCAGGACTTGCAAAGAAAGCGGCCCCAAATCCAATGCTGCCCCAAATCAGACATAGCAATACCCATCCGATGTTTCGGAAGGTGTATATGCCAAAAATGTACATGACGATAAGTACGAGAAGTGGAAATCCCAAGCTGATCAGCGCCATTTGTTTGTCCCTGTAGTTGGAATGGTGGGATTATAACATTGGCTTAACTGCATTAATCATAAGGTAGATGACAGTCATTTTTGAGGTGACTGTCATCTAATCTTGGAAGTTTTATGGCGACTGTGTTAATCTTACTTCTTGATAACTTCCCATTTCAATCGTTCCACCTGTAACAAGCAAGTTGCATTGCCACCTTCGATTTCCCCAACTTGTCGTATCTGTAAATTGTAGCTGGTGCTCTGCAAATACAGTGGGATTGTCCTTCTCCCACACCGCAATGTGAAAGGTAGTATTTCCTTCAACCCATAGCATCACGTAATACCAGAGATTTGCAGCATCTCGTAGGCCGAGCGATTCGTAAGTACCGTTATTCTCTCCGATTGTATAGTTAAATTGAAAATGCTTGGCAGGCATTGTGTCATCCGTTCCTTCATTTATCCCCCAGTTTTTCCAAGTATCAGGCCAATTCCCTGATATAGCTGTGAATTGAAACCCTGGATCATCGCCGCCGTATCGGAACAGCATCAAGCATGCCTCATTCTCTTTCAATGCATAGTCACTGTGGATTTGAGGACTGTTTGGTGTAAAAATCAGAGTGCCATTTTGAGTTGCCGTAGGGGGAATGCCAGATGATTGTCCTTGCCAGCCGGTTAGAGTTACATCATTCATGTTTGCATTGAAAAGTATCTGTGCGCTGGCTAGCATTTTTGTCATTGTATTCGAGGTTGAATTTAAGTTAGATACATTAGGTGTCTGAGTAGGGGAAATAACTTGTGTGGCGGATACGAACTGAGACAGATCAAGTTGAAAGTAAAGCCATGCTGAACCATTAGATGAAGGAAAGACAACATCTATAATGTTACTTAATGGTGAACCTGTGCGCGGAACCGACAAGCCAAAGCCGGAATATTCAACATTGTATCCTCCTAAATCGAGCCGAAAGGGATTGCTCGCGTGTACGCCATCTTGATCCATCAGATATAGGAAACCCGCAGAACCTAATAAATAGAATTGTCCCCTTTGATCTTGAAATATGCGAGAATAATCACCCGCCGCTTTGGGTAGTGGCACATCAAATAAGACTTTTCCCTCAGGCGAGATGATAACTTGTCGTGACAGGAAATCATCTCCTGTACTTGCGCCTTCGATATGATAAATCACGTGCATATTTCCCTTTGTATCTAAATAAGCATCCTCTTGAGCATTAAGAATAACATTGGGGTACTGCGTGGTTGGCTTTTCTTCCAAGAAATAAACTTGCTCGAGGGGTTTATTTGAAATATCTTCTGTTCGCCAATATCGAAAGGCGTTGAATACGTAATCAAATGTTCCTGGTGGCTGCTTATATCCTAATGCCGACCATAGGACATCCCGGGTCGCAACCACGGATAGCTGACCGTTCGGCTCTGGGAATACGTAAGAATAATTGTATCTATAATCCAGTTTCTTTGTTTGAGTTACCCAAGCTCCTTTTTGTGGCACATAACAAGCAAAATCCAAGATGCCAGGTGCGCCGAATCCATCGCTTGAAACAACGCAAAGGTCACCATTGGCGTCGGCGCTAGATGAACTATATGGATAGTTGCCGGCAGTCAAGTGCGGTATTCTTTCTGCAGTCATTGAAATTGTGCCGCTATTTGGCTTACCCGACCACATGGTGGCTGTGCCACTCGGCCACCCAATTACATGCAGAGTTCCATCGGGAGAAGCCAACAAATTTACTGGCTGTTGTCCAGCCTTTCCACTAGCTATGACAGACCATGTGCCATCAGATTGTCTCTCGGCTAAACGCCAATCTCGGCTGAATTGTCCATCACCTGCAACAGTATATGCGGTAAAGATACCATCTTGCGTATGAACAATTCTTGTTTGGTGCCCGCCCCACGCATTGCCACCATTACCTGTTACCGCATTGTCAGTCACCACTTCTATTTTTGTCTGCCGAACGGTTGGTTGAGCTGTTGGTGTAGAGGAAGGTAAAGATGTTGATGACGCAACGATGGTTGGCGTGATTGCGCTCGAAGTTGCGGTAACATTGAGTGTTGTATTTCGCGCACAAGAAGTGGTAGAGACTAAGATTATTAGGATCAGTGCAAATATTCTAGTTTTCATGTTCACCTCCTATTAACTGCAATTAGTATCAGCAAATTGCGATTTATTATAGTCTAACACTTTTTCTCCCTCCTCTCTTCATACTCAATTCACAACTGAATCCTATACTGCCGTTCATAAGTTCACACAAAGGAGTGAAAATGAACGGAACTAAGATTGTTTTACGTGTTGTTGCCGCGTTGGTCTTGTTGGCTGCGCTTGCGGGCATCGCTTTCTTCGCCTATCAAGCTGGCGTTGTCCATGGCTCGCCGATCACAGTCCAGGCGCCGAACGGTCAGATTACTGCGCCTGCGCCATATCCGTATTACGGATATGGAATGCCCTGGCATGCTTTCCCATTCTTCGGATTTGGCTTTGGATGCTTTGGCCCGCTGATCGCGTTGCTCCTGGTTTTCATCGCTTTCCGCGCAATGCGTTTCATGTTCTGGGGACCGGGCTGGTTTGGACCAATGGGACATCGTCATGCCTGGCGTCACGGTTGGACAGAAGAAGGTGTCCCGCCGATGTTTAAGGAAATGCACGACCGATTGCACGGCAAACAGCCTGACGAACAGAAATAACGACAAGCCGTGATTCGCAAAGACGAGGCGCTTTCTCTGTCGCAAAATGGGGAAGCGCCTTGTCGCTTCTTTTCAAATTTTAGTTTTGTGCATGTAGCTTTATACAAAGGAGATTTACCATGACAACTTATTCGATTGCTTTGTTCTTGCATATCGTTGGAGCCATAATCTATTTTGTGGCGGTTGGTTTGGAGCAGGCGAGTCTGATGTCCCTGCGACGCTCAACGCTCGTCGAGCCGGCCCGTGAATGGCTAAACGTTTTTTCATGGCTGCGGCGACTTGGTCCGCTCTCGATGATCCTGATTCTTCTTTCTGGTTTTTACATGATGGCTACAACGTTAGGTTGGACCGCGTGGATCATCATGGCATTGATCTCGATGGTGTTGATCGCTGTAATTGGCGGAGCCGTCGCGGGTCCGCGGATGGGAGCGATCGGCCAGATGATGGCAAAAGAAAGCGGAGCGATGTCTTCCGCTTTGCGCCAACGGTTGAACGATCCGCTGTTCTCGATCTCGATGCAAGTTCGGACTGCCATTGCTTTGGGCATCGTTTTCCTGATGACGGTCAAGCCTGATCTCATTGGCTCGCTGATCACTTTGTTCGTGGCGATCATTCTTGGATTTATAGTGGCTTTGCCCGCATTGCGGCTGATGCGTCGTCAAACGAGTTGAGAACCTTGCCTGCAAAAATAGTTTGTGCGAACGAAGGTCATCATGCCTGAAACAAAACCTACGCGTCCGCTTCACCGGCGAATCCAAGCCCGCGTCATGTCTGTGTTCAACGGCCCGATGCGATTGATTTTGCGTTTGCCTTTTTCGACTCCGTTGAGCGGACGGTTGATGCTGATCACATTCACTGGTCGTAAGACTGGAAAAATTTATAAGCAGCCTGTGAGTTACATTCAACAAGGCAATACATTATTAACTCCCGGCGGCGGCAAATGGAAGTCGAATCTGCAAGATGGCGAGCCAGTGCAGATTCGCTTACGCGGACAGGATGTCACGGCGAAGCCTGAGCTTGTCAAAAATCCTGATGAGATCGAATGTTTGCTTTTGGTTATGATGGATGCAAATCCCGGCGTGCAAGCTTTCGTCGGTATTCCAAAAGATTCCGATGGACGATTGGATCGTAACCGTCTTGAAACCGCGGTCAATTACGGATTCAGAATCGTTCGCTGGCATCTTGAATGTGAGCAGGCATGAGCAGACCGACTCCTCCAACCTTTACATTACTCTGTTTGCTTGGCATGGTTGCCTTGCGCTGGCTTATTCCATTAGGATTGATTTCAAACTGGCTGCTTCTTATTCTTGGAATTGGATTTGTTGTCTTTGGGCTTGTGCTGGGCATTGAAGCCGAAAGTCAGTTCAGAAAAAATCATACGACCGTTGATCCTCAAGGAACAGCCTCGAAATTAGTGACCGATGGCTGGTTCAAATACAGTCGGAATCCCATGTATCTCAGTTTTGCATTGATGCTAATTGGCGCATGGCTGGCGCTTGGAGCAATTTCGCCTCTTCTCGGCATCCTTGTGTATGTTTTTCTTGTCGAGCGATGGTACATCGCGCCCGAAGAAAAATGCTTGATCGCAGTGTTTGGAAAGGAATACGCGGCCTATCAAATGCGCACGCGGCGCTGGCTGTAGGAACGTTATAATTCATCTACAATGAAAACAATTTTGGTTGTTGATGACGAACCCAAGATTACCCAACTCGTGCGCGATTATCTCGAAGGCGCGGGCTTCGGCGTCCGCGTGGCGCATGATGGCAAGTCTGCGCTTTCGCTTGCGAAAACCGAGAAGCCCGATTTGATCGTCCTCGATCTCGGCCTGCCGCAAATGGACGGCCTCGATTTCACACGCGAATATCGCAAAGCGTCCAATGCACCGATCATCATGCTGACGGCTCGTTCGGAGGAATCGGATAAACTTGTCGGCCTCGAACTCGGTGCGGACGATTACATCACGAAACCGTTCAGCCCGAAAGAATTGGTGGCGCGTGTGCGTGTTGTTTTTCGTCGGATCGAAAACGCGACAACCGCCGCGACGGATGTGGTCCGCGTCGCGGACTTGACCCTCGATGTACCGCGTCTGCGCGTGACCGCGAGCGGACGCGACCTCGAGGAGCTGACTCCGACTGAATTTGAATTGCTCGCCACGCTGGTGCGTCAACCCGGACGCGTTTTCACACGCGCTCAACTCCTCGATGCCATTCACGGCGTGGCATTTGAATCGTATGAACGCGCCATTGACGCGCATATCAAGAATATCCGCCGCAAGATCGAAGTCAAGCCGAGCGAGCCGAAATATGTTCTTACGGTCTACGGCGTCGGTTATAAATTTGCGGATAAATAGGAATCATGTCATGTTGAGGAGTGTAGCGACGACCGCGAAGCGTGCCTTTGGCGAGCATCTCGCTTTTGAAGACAGAAGAACGAGATCCTTCGTGTTCGCTCAGAGTGACACTTTGAAGTACATTTAAAACTAAAGGATAAAGAATGAAAGACGAAACCAAACACACTCAAATGAACGAAGCCATGTGGGATCAATGGGCGGAAGCAGGCACACTTGATAACAACAGTCGGCGATCCAGATTTCTAAGAGCGGCCCAAGGTAAAGTAATTGCTCTTTTGAATGTCCAATCGAACGTTCATTTTTTAGACATCGGCTGCGGGACCGGTTGGGCAGTCGGGCAAGTCGCAAAACTGGTTGAAAATAAAGGTTTGTTTTACGGCGTGGACCTGTCTTCTAAAATGATCGAGAAAGCAAAAAGCAACTTTAGCGGAAAAGATAATTTTCGTTTTCTGCAGGCCAATTCCGAATCGATTCCGCTGGATGATAATTTCTTCGATATTATCATTTGCACCAACTCCTTTCACCATTATCTCCATCCCGATAAAGCTTTGAAGGAAATGGCTCGGCTTCTGGAAAGCGGTGGGAAGTTGTATATTCTTGATCCGCTTGCCGACTCATGGATCATAAAATTTTGGGATGTAATAGCTAAGTTGATCGAGCCTGAACATGTAAAAATGTACAGCACGAAAGAATTTCGGCAGTTATTCGAGCAGGCAGGGCTAAAGTATTCTTCGGTAAAGACGGACTGGCATCAAGCTATTCACATTGGAGAAAAATGATAATTCGATTCGATGTTTGAGCCTCGGTTATCGAATATCGAATTATCGCTTACCATATACTTGAAATATGAAAAGCCGATCTAATCGCTCTTTGCGAAGTCAACAATTTTGGGAGGGGCACCGTCCGCCGTGGTGGCCTGAGAACGAAGAATGGCCTCCAAGGCGGCGTCCCTGGCGCAACTGGCGTGGACGCAATCCGTTCCTGCGCAGGTTGGGCTGTGTGTTCGCGGTCTTCAATTTGTTCGGCTTCATCCTTTTTGTCGTAATCGTCGGCTTGATCCTTAATGCCTTTGGCATTATCCATCTTTCTCTTAGTCAATTTCAATGGCTGTTGCCGTTGGGCGGCGTTTTCCTGGCTTTTGTCATTGCAATGGTCGCACTGGCAGGAATGAATCTGCGGCGAATGTCTGTTCCGCTGGACGGATTATTGAGCGCGTCTCATCGTGTAGCGGATGGCGATTATTCCGCGCGCGTGGATGAAAAAGGTCCACCCGAAGTCCGTTCGTTGACGCGCGCGTTTAACTCAATGGCCGAACGATTGCAAATCAACGATCAGCAGCGCCGTGCCATGTTGGCGGATGTTTCGCACGAACTACGCACACCGCTAACGATCATCCGCGGCAACATCGAAGGCATTTTGGATGGAATGTATCCTGCTGACGAAGCGCGTATGAAATCCGTTTTGGAAGAGACACAGGTCCTTTCGCGTCTGGTTGAAGATCTGCGGACTTTGAGTCTGGCAGAGAGCGGTGCGCTCCAGCTAAAACGCGAGCCGACCGACTCGGTTGCTTTGATCCGTGAAACGGTTGCCGCGTTTCAATCGCAAGCGGACGCGTCTGGTTTGAAGATCGAATCGTCGCTGGATAAGAACGAGCTGTCGCTTGAAGTTGATCCTGAACGCATTCGTCAGGTGCTGACAAATTTATTGTCGAATGCGCTGCGTTATTCGCCGCGCGGGGGCGTGGTCAAAATTGGTTTAACGGAATCCGTTTCCGGTCCAGAAAGACGCGCGGTGATCTTTGTCGAAGATAGCGGTCCCGGTATTGCGTCCGAAGATTTACCGCACGTCTTCGACCGCTTCTATAAATCCGCTGATTCGCGCGGCATGGGGTTGGGCTTGTCCATCGCGAAGGTTATTGTCGAGGCGCATGGCGGTGAGATCAAAGCCGAAAGCGAAGCGGGCAAAGGGACAAAGATTTCATTTGCGCTTCCGGTATAAAGCCGATTTGGAAGAGACTGAG